>CAUBKG010000011.1 GCA_958436475.1 uncultured Clostridia bacterium | reverse complement strand
TATCTGCCTCGCCGGGCCCCTCGCCTGGATCGCCGCCGCTATTCCCCTGGCGGCAAGCTACTTCTACCACATGCGCATCCTGCGCGCAAGAGCCCGCCAAAACGCCTTGTGATGCATCTCCTTTTCCCCGTTTCCGACTTGGAAACGGGGATTTTTATTGCCCCGCAGTTTCGTATTTTGGCGGCGGTTTTGTTTAGAATATAACAGAGGAAGAAAAATCCGGCTGCAGATTCTTCCTGCTTTACCGTATGCCCCCTCTTACCATCGGACGCCCCTGATGCTGCAATAATACCAAATCAAATCGTTAAACAAGCAACAATATATTTCATGAAAATTTTACTGTTGGAGGTACCTTTATGGCACGCTTTACTTTACCGAGAGATATTTATTTCGGCCCGAACGCAATGGAAGAGCTCAAATCGCTGAAAGGCCGCCAAAGGGCCTTTATCGTAACGGGCGGCAGCTCCATGAAGCGGACCGGCTTTCTGCAGAAGCTGGACGGCATTCTGAAACAAAACGGCCTCGAGACCCGCATTTACGATGGCGTAGAGCCCGATCCATCCATTGAGCGCGTGTACGACGGCGCAAAGGCGATGCGCGAATTTGAGCCGGATGTGATCGTTGCCATCGGCGGCGGTTCACCCATGGATGCGGCCAAGGCGATGTGGGTATTTTATGAATACCCCGATAAAACCTTCGACGATATCAAGGAGCCCTTTTCCCTGCCTCCACTCCGCAGGAAAGCTATTTTCGCAGCCATTCCCTCCACCAGCGGCACAGCCTCGGAGGTCACCGCGTTTTCCGTGATTACCGATTATTCCACCGGCATTAAATATCCCCTGGCCGACTTCGAAATCACCCCGGATATCGCCGTTTTGGATACGGATATTCCCCTCACCATGCCGCAGAGCCTCACCGCCCACACGGGGATGGACGCTCTCACCCACGCCATAGAGGCCTATGTGGCCTCGGCTCGGTCGGATTTTTCCGATCCGCTTGCCCTCAAGGCCATTTCGGATATTTTCGACAGCCTCGTGGATTCCTACCACGGCGATAAGGAGGCCCGCGGCAAGATGCATATTGCCCAGTGCCTTGCGGGAATGGCCTTTTCCAACGCGCTGCTCGGCATTGCGCACAGCCTCGCTCATAAAACCGGCGCCATGTTTCATCTTCCCCACGGGTGCTGCAATGCGCTCCTTCTTCCCTTCGTGATCCAGTTCAACGCCCGCGCCTGCATGGAACGCTACGCCCAGATCGCCCGTTTCCTCGGTCTTCCCGGCTTTACGGATAAGCAGCTCACCGATTCCCTCGTGGAAGCAGTGCGCGGGATGAACCGGAAGCTTGGCATCGCTCCCACCTATCGTGAAAACGGCGTAAGGGAAGAAGCTTTCAAAGCAAACTGCGATACGATCTGCGAAAACGCCGCACTGGACCCCTGCACCTCCTCCAACCCCCGCGCGGCGGATGCGGAGGACTTAAAGCGCGTGCTTTCCTGCGCCTTTTATGGGGAGGACGTTACCTTCTGACCGCACTGTATCAGCAGCAAGGGGAAGAGCGTGAATGCTCTTCCCCTTGCTTATTCTTCCCTTTTTCCCCCGCGGTAAAGCCGCACGAACACCGGAATATATAGTACGAGCGACAGCATCATGAACGCGGCGCAAATCAGCATCATCGTGTTCTTCCAGGCGGTTCCAAGCCCCGGCAGGGCAATCATCAGGAACATAACGAGATAAAAGACCGCCGTGCATACCTTGCCGAACCATTCCGCACCGTTCAGCTTCCGGCCCCGGCGCATGACGATGAGGTTCGCAACGCCCATATAGCATTCCTTTACAACGAATAAGAGCACGAGCCAAACCATCCACTTGACCCGGAACATCAGGCAGAAAACAATGGCCGCCTGCGTCAGCTTATCTGCAATGGGGTCGAGAGCCTTGCCGAGCTCGGTGATCATATGGAACCGGCGGGCGATAAAGCCGTCCAGCAGGTCGGTGAGCCCGGAAAGGAGCACGATTCCCGCGGCCGAATAATAATCCGCCTGCGACTGCGCGGTCAGATACCGCCAGATAAACAGCGGGATGAGCAGGATGCGGATGTATCCCAGAATATTGGGAATGCTGAAAATTTCTTTTTTCTGCAGCTTCATGCGTCAACGTCTTCCTTCCGTATGCGGGGCCGTTACCGGCCCTGCTGATCCCTTGCCTTCTTTTTCTCCCGGCGCTTCACGATACGGTGATAAAGGTAGATTCCGATCATGCTGATCACCGCGGTCACGGCAAAAACCACGATGGCAAACGTGGGATTTGCCATTCCCAGCGCGTGCCCGCCGATGGTGGAAGAAATCACCGAGGGGATGCGCGCTACGGTGGAGAGGAGCAGGAAGGTGGTGAGCTTCATCGGGGTGAGGCCGATGAAATAGGTGATCACGTCCTTCGGCGTGCCCGGAATGAAAAACAGAATAAAAACGATCAGATTCAGCCGCTTTTCATTCTGAAGGAAGCTCAGCGATTCGATTTTCTCCCTCGGCACGAAGGCCTCCACCATCTTCATGCCGAGCCGCCTGGTAAATAGATAAACGAGGGCGGAGCTGAGCGCCGTGCCGGCGAGGCACAGGAGCATGCCTTCGATCGGCCCATAGGCGTAGCCTGCGGCGATTTCGACCACCTCGCCCGGAATAATGGCGACCACTACCTGCAGGAACACGATTCCGACCACAATAAGCCTTCCCCATATCCCCTGCTCGCCGATCCATGCCCGGAAGGCCTCGGTATCGGAAACGAAAGCAATCAACTGCCGGCCGAACGTGAGCGCGATCGCCACGGAAGCCGCAAGGAACAGCACAAGCCCCGCAATGCTCCGGATGCGTTTCTGCGTTTGCTTTTTCCTCTCCCGGGCGTCGAGCTCCGGCTCCCGGGGGGATGCTTCTTTCCTCTTCATACGGGCGTTATGCTCCTTTGTATTTTCTTTGTTTATTTTCTCATATTTTTGTTTTCTATGCTACCTCGAATTTCTTACGAAAGTATGAAATTCCGCATTTTTTTGCAGAAGTTCGCGCTTTTGCGCACGAAAACGCCGCCCCGGCTCCTTTCATCGGACCGGGGCGGCGTTTTTTTTGCTATCGAATCAAATACGATTTTTCCCGTTTATTCCTGCACAGGGGCGGCTTGTCCTTCCGGGACGCTTTCTTCTTCGACAGGATCGGGTGCGGGCTCGCCGTCGTCACGGTCGTTGGTCAGGCGGAGCTTATCGAACAGGAAGAAGAGCAGGCCCATGATCATACCGACCACGCAGGCCAGCACCATTCCCTTGAGCTCCACGCCGCCAATGGATACCGACACGCCGGAAAGGCCGGTGACAAACACGACCGAGGTAAGCGCCATGTTGCGGGAGCGGCCGTAATCCACCTTGGCGTCTACCAGAATGCGGATGCCGGACGCGCCGATCATGCCGTACAGCAGGAAGGAAATACCTCCGATCACCGGGCCGGGAATGGTATTGATGAGCGCGGAAAATTTGCCGATAAACGAACAAAGGATGGAAAGCACCGCCGCGCCGCCGATGACGCGAACGCTGTAAACCTTGGTCATGGCCATGACGCCGATGTTTTCTCCATACGTGGTGGTGGGCACCGAACCGATCAGGCCCGAAACCATGGTGGAGAAGTTGTCTGCAAAAATACTGCGGTGGAGGCCCGGATTTTTCAGAAGGTCGCGGCCCACGATCTTGCTCGTTACCACCTGGTGCCCGATGTGCTCCGCGGTGATGACCAGCAGGGCGGGCAAAATGATTAGGATCGCGCTGATATTGAATTTCGGGGTGGTAAAATCGGGAAGGGCGAAGAGAGGCGATTCCAGCACCGGCTGAAAATCCACCATGCCGAGCGCGAGGGCGGTGAGATACCCCGCGACAATGGCGATGAGCACCGGGATGATCGCAAAAAACTTGCGGAACAGAACCGACCCGAATACCGCTACGCAGAGCGTTACAAGGAACACCGCCACATTCTTGATATCCACTCCCGTGGTTACCGCGGCATACAGCCCGGTGGCTTCGTCCAGATGATACTGTGTGGCGGGGAGCAGCTGGGCATTTCCCGCCGCGTTGGAAGCGAGCTCCAGGCCGATCAGGGCAACCACCGGCCCCATTGCCGCAGGCGGCAGAACGATATCGATCCACTTCGTTCCGAACTTATAGATAATGAAAGACAGGATGCACCCGCAGAAGCCGACCACAACAAAGCCGCCCAGCGCATATTGGAACCCGTATTCCGCAATGACCAGGCTGCCTGAAGCGAGAAACGCAAAGCTGGAGCCGAGATAGGCCGGAGCCTTTCCCTTTGTGATAAAAATGAACATCAGCGTTCCGATACCGTTCATGAGCAGAACGATGGCGGGATTGATGCCCAAAATGGTAGGTACCAGCACCGATGCGCCGAACATAGCGAACATGTGCTGGATGCTCAAGGGAACCATCAGGCGGAAAGGCACCTTATCCTCCACCTGGATGATTGTGTTTTTAGCCAAGACAAACCCTCCTTCAAGTAGTCATAAATCCTATCGAATTATAGCATATTTTGTGATACATGAGTTATGGAAATATACACAAATTTCCGCCTTATTTTTCTCACTCTCCTAAAAATGCTTCTGTTAACAAAAAGAAATGCCCGAAGCCTTTTGTGAAAAAGACTTCGGGCGGGGCTGCTCTCTGCCTTTTGCCCCTACGTTTTCTCTTCCGGTTCAGCGGGGTTCACATGCACCATGCAGTGCTTCACCACCGGGAAGGCGGCCTCGATCCGGTCGTGCACGAGGTCTGCCACCGCGTGCGCCTCCCGCAGGGGGAGCCTTCCGGGCACCGCAATTTCCAGATCGACATACATCCGGTTCCCATGCAGGCGGGTAAGCGCCGAATCAATGCGTACCACCCCCGGCGCCTGCTCTGCTTCCCGGCGGAGGCGGCTCTGAAAATCGTCGTCCGCCGCTTCGTCTACCAGTTCGGAAAAGGCCGAGCGCAGAATCGATACGGCTGCCTGCAGGATCATCAGGGCAATCACGAGGGATGCCGCCGGCTCGAGAAAGGGAAAACCCAGCATCGCGCCGCCAATGCCGATGAGGCTGCCAACAGAGGAAAGCGCGTCGCTGCGGTGGTGCCATGCGTCCGCTTTCAGCGCGCCGGAATGGATTTTGACCGCCGCCGCGCGGGTGTACCAATACATCCATTCCTTCACGAGAATGGAGACCACGGCGGCAATCAGCGCCAGCGCGCCCGGCGCCGCGGGGGTTTCCCGCCAGGTGAGCAGGCCCCGGACCCCGCTCCATCCAACGCCGAGGGCAGTGGCCGCCAGCATAACGGCCAGCAGCGCGGAAGCGGCGCTTTCCAGCTTTTCGTGGCCGTATGGATGCTTCCTATCTGCCGCGCGGCGGCCGAGATTCACGCCGAACAGTACCACGACCGTGCTGCACACGTCCGAAATGGAATGAACCGCGTCGGAAACCATAGCGCCGGAATGGGCGAAAATCCCCGCCGCCATTTTGAAGGCCGAAAGCAGGATGTTCCCCACCATCGTCACAACCGATACACGGTTAGCTGTTTTTACATCTGAATGCATCTGTGTCATAAGAAAAGCCAGCTCCTTTGTTCAAGGAACCCGCGGCATAAAAAGGCCGCTGCCATATGGGCCCGGCGCAAAAAGGCGCCTGTTCAGTCCATCTTATGCAGCGGCATTTTCTCCTGCTTTTGCTTTTTTGCCCGAAGCTCGCGGAAAAAAAAGCTAAGCAGCTCCGAACATTCTTTTTCCAGCACGCGGGGCTCGAGCTCCGGCTTATGGTTATAGGGGAGGTCGAACAGATTAACCACCGAGCCGCAGGAGCCGGCCTTTGGGTCGGGCGCGCCGTATACCACCCGCTCGATGCGGGAATTGATAATCGCCCCCGTGCACATGGGGCAGGGCTCCAGGGTTACAAACAGCTCGCAGCCGATCAGCCGCCAGCCGCCGAGCGCGCGGCAGGCCGCGTTTATCGCTTGGATCTCCGCATGATGCAGGGCGTTCCTCCCGGTTTCCCGCCCGTTGCGCCCCGAGGCGATCACCTCGCCGCCGCGCACCACCACCGCGCCGACCGGAACTTCTCCTTCGGCGGCAGCGGCTTCGGCCTCCCGGAGGGCGAGGCGCATCATGGCTTCATCGTATTCCCGCCCGCTCACAGCATCCACCATGTGAGAAAGAGCATTGCGAGGAAGGCCCAGAAAAAGGGCGAACCGAAAATCCCGCGGACCCGTATCCCGAGCGGCAGCGGTTCCTCCGCCGGCTCCAGCCGAAAAAAATGCGGCTCCTTCGCCATGAGCACGATCAGGCACACGATTCCCGCCGCCACGAGCGAGAGATTGATCATTCCCCGCATCGTATTCTCGAGTGACAGCGGAAGCCCGGGAATATGCATTATACTCGATTCCACAATAAAATTATTGGAAATGTGGATGAGCACCGGCAGAAGGATGGAATGGGTCTTTACCGCGATAAAGCCGAACATCGTGCCCACCGCCGCCGCAAAAAGGGCCTGCATGAAATTCGTGTGCATACTGCCGAATAAAATACCTACCAGCAAAACGGCAAACCAGCCGCCGTATTTTTGCAGCGGCAGCAGCAGAACGCCCCGCATGCTCAGCTCCTCCAAGAGGCCTGCGAGCAGGGCCGAACAAATGAGGATGATGATATTGACCGCCGTATATTCAGAGGACTGCACCGCCGGCAAAGATACCGGCACGCCGGCCGCGCGCAGCAGCTGCGTTAACAGCCCTACGAAAATATTGAGCCCGAGGCAGACGCCGAGGCCCGCGAAGAAAAAGAGAAGGTCGTTCCCGCAGGCGGATTTCCGAAAACGGAACACCTGCTTTCGGGGGAGCCCCGCATCCTTCGCCACGAAGAAAAACGGCAGGGTGAGCCCAACGAGGGAGAAGAACAGCATGGTCAGGCTGTTGAGCACATCGTAAGGCACCTCGGGCAGGACGCCGCGCCTCATCAGCAAAAGCAGGACGCTTGCGGCAAAATAGATCGTGAACCGGAGCAGCATGAAAAAGGCGATTCCCTTTAAGACAAGGGAAACCGTTTCCCGGTATTTCCTCTCGCGGGACTGCAGCGGGGTTTCAAACAACAAAAATTCCTCCCATACCTATAAAACCCGGAAAACATGCGGCGGCCCCGAGGCCCCGCTCTCCCGGCTTTCTTTCGCTTTTTTCTATTGTAACGCAATTTATATACGCGTCAAGTGCTGAAACCAAAAAAGCCGCAGGCTCCTGCGGCTTTTCCTCTAGTTTTCCGTTTTCTCCGGCGGCGCGGAGCATTCCGAACGGATCGCCTTCAAATCTTCGAATACATCCGAGCCGCTGTCTTGCCCCTGTGCCGGAAGCGGTTCGCCCCTTCGGCGGGGAGCGGTGAGCGCGAGAAGGACGCCTGACCCTGCGAACACGGCTCCCGCAAGAAGCATCCCCTGTTCCAGCATCCGCCCCGTTCCCGCAAAAATCTCCCTCGTGACGGGGTTCGGAAGCAGAAGGTTGGACAAAAGCCCGCTGCACGAAAGGGATATCCCCGGAATCAGCGGGACGAGCGCCGCGGTAATCACCGCGTACTGAATCTGCTCTCTCGCCCTTCCCTGCCGGTGGTTGAGCCAGTATAGAAACCAGACGAGGAAGAGAGTGAACAGCCCGAAGCACGCGAGGATCAGCCACCGGTTCGCATACAGAAGCCGATAGGGCGCGCGGAGCGTCTGCTCAAAGGGAAAGGTAATGGAAGCCTTATAAATCGTGCCGAGCGTATCGCACATTTCATAGATGTTTTCTTTCGTCTCGGGGGTCGCCTCTTCTCCCATCGCTTCCACCTGACGGAGCAACCGGCTGCTCAGTTCCTTTTTGAAGGCAGTCCGGTTAAAGCGCCCTTCCCCGCCGAACATCCAGTCGATCTCGCCGTGCATGTCGCTGCGTATCGTTTCTGCATCGGCAAGCGTTTTTACAAAGTTCTCTTCAAAGCCGCTGCTGATGCACTGGTCTGCAAACTGCCGGGCGATGTATTCCTGCGCTGTTTCGGCAAGGCCTGTTTCATCCACCAGAGTCTTTAAAAAATCCGGGTTGATGGGCCCGGAAAAGGCGATGGCAAGGGCTGTATCCAGCACCAGGAGCAACGCGAGCAGAAACGAAAGGAAGAGATTCAGCACCGCTTTGTGAAGCGTTTTCTTTTTCATTCCCCCGCCTCCCCGCTCCGGTCGATCTTCGGGCCGGATACGTATTTCCCATATACAAAAAGGCGGTTGGGCTTATACCCATATGTATCGAGCGGATAGCAGGTATAGAGAATGACGCTCTCCGCATCCGCCGAAAGGCGATATGCTTCCGAATCCTCAACGTTTGCCACCTTTGCCTCCGTGATTTCATACACATATTCGCCATAATTCGTAGTAATTCGGATCCGGCTGCCTGCTTCCGCTTCGTCCAGCGTGGAGAACCAGGTGCGGGAATGGCCGGCAATCAGCACGGTGCCGCCGTCCCCGGGGATCCGGGAGCCGTCGTACACCCCGGCGCCTTCGCGCAGCTGCTGCGTACCGTCTCCCATATAGAGCGGCGCGCTGATCTGGGTGCCGTCCACCGTGATCCGGCCGAACTGCTCGCCCGCCTTCGGGAACCGGAAGCCGTATAGGGAAACGGAGCCTTCCGCTGCCGGCTTTTCCGTTTCATCGAAAATGCTTTTTGCCGTCTCCCGGGGAACCGGGCTCCCCGTAACGGTGCTGAGCATCGAAAGCACCGGATCCAGCACCGCCGTTCCGCCGAAATATAAAATTCCGTAAATGATGATACAAAAGGCAGCAGGAAGAATGATATAATTCTTCCTGTTACACTTCCCGCTATTCTGCTGTTGCTTCATTTCATTCCATGTCCAGTTTCATTTTTTTCGCCGTGAAAAATAAGGAGCCGGTCAGAAGCACCATTCCCGAAAGCACCCATAAAAGGAATCCGGGGTCCGAAGGGTCTCCCGTCTGCTTGATGGTCGTTCCGGCCGCATCGGCCTTTAGGCTGGTTTGATAAACCGAGACGGACGGGTCCGATTTTTCAAAGACCTCGATGCCGTCTCGCGAGGAATTGGGCGTTACCGCCAGGTTGAGAGACTCCGCCGCCGCATTGGCGATCTGAAGAAGCTCGCGCTTTTCCCCGCCGGCGAGGTCTTCGACCGTGACAGCATCGGAAGAGGCGAGACAATCGCTCCCCTTCCGGATGCCCTCGAGCACCGTATCGGCCTGGGCGGGTGTGATTTCGCTGTCCTGCACGTAGGCGTCCAGATAATTTCGCATTTTCTGGAGGTCCTCATTCTGCAGCGGCAGGGCGGAGCCGTCCTTCCCGGCGGCCTCGGAAAAAGCGGCAACGATACGGTCCTTCTGCTCCACAGAATCTTCCTTCACCGCTGCGAATACGCTCGTGGCAAAAATTGAAGATATCAGAGCCCCTGCAATCATCACGCAAATAACCTTCTTCATGTTCTCTCCTCCTCTTTTATGAAAAATTGATAATTTTTTTCCACATTATAGCCTATTAATATCCAAAACAACAGAATCGCTATCTATAGAATAGCACTTTTTCCCTAAAAGTCAAAACTATTTTTGATTTTTTTTGAATTTTTTTGATAGATTCGTATAAAGCACGCCCCAAGGAGCGCCGTGAGAAGCTCAGATACGGGCACCGCCAGCCAAACGCCGTCCATTTTCCAGAAGATCGGCAGCAAAAGCGCCAGCGGAATCACCAGAAGGAAGCCGCGCAGCAGAGAGAGGAGAAACGCCGGCTTCGGACGGGAAACACAGGCAAAAAAGTTCGCCGTTATCACATTGAACCCCAAAAGGAAGAAGGCGGTGAAATAAAGACGGATGCCTCTTTTGGCAAGCGCAAGGAGCGGAAGGCTCCCCTCGCGGTTAAAGGCGGCAACAATGGGTTCGGAAAAAAAGAACCCCGCCGCATAAATCGCTGAGCCAAGCAAAAACACGAACAGGCAGGCGCGGAAATAATAGCCTCCGGCCTTTTCCGGCTCACCCGCCCCGTGGCTCCGGCTGATGAGCGGCTGCACCCCCTGGGACACGCCGTTGATCATGCCGATGCACACGAGCGCGATATTGGAAATGATGCCGTATGCCCCCACGCCCGTGTTGCCCTCCAGCCTCAGAATCACGAGATTGAAAACCAAAATGACCGCGCCGCCCGACAGCTCCGTGATAAAGGGCGGAAGGCCCGCCGCGGCGATATGCCGCAGCTCTCCCTTGAGAAAGCGGCAGCGGCACAGGTGGAAACGGTTTTTCCCCTTGCGGAAATGCGCCGAAAGAATAAGGAGGCCGATTCCGGGCGAAAAGCCCGTGGCCAGCGCGGCGCCGAACATTCCCATTTGCAGGGGGAAAACAAAGAGATAATCGAGCAGGATGTTGCTCATGCTGGAAACCAGCATGGCGGCCATGGCAAGGCGGGGATTGCCGTCGTTCCGGACGAAGCAGACCAAAATATTTTCCACAATGAAAAGCGGCGCAAAGAACAGAACCGTTCTGAGGTACACGGCCGAGAGTTCCATCGTTTCCCCCGAAGCGCCGAATAGGCGGGCAACCGGCTCCGGAAAAAGCAGCCCCGCGGCAAGCAGGATAAGCCCGGCCGATGCGCCAAACATGACCGCCTGCATAAAAATGGGAGTGAGCTTCTCCTCCTCTTTCGCCCCCAGCGCCATGGAAAAGCGGGTGGACGCGCCCATGCCGAGCAGTACCCCCGTGCCGATGACGACGCTGTAAACCGGCAGGCACAGGTTGAGCGCAACCAGCCCGTTTTCCCCCACGCCGTTGGCGATAAAATAGGTATCCGCCAGAATATAGGCGGAATAGCCCAGCATACTGAGCACATTCAGCGTGACGTATTTTAAAAATTTACGATTGATTTCTTTCATATGCCATCCTCATCTGAAGCATTTTTCCGCCTATATATAAGGAAACCGCCAGGCGCGGCTGATGCGCCTGGCGATGCTCGGTTTCTTGTTATCTGCCGGGACGGGCTCCGGCGGCGAGGTCTCTGATGACTTCCCCCGCCAGAATCATGCCCATCACGGGCGGCACGAAGGGAACGCTTGCCGTTGGAGGGCGCTCCCCGCCCGGCGCCGCCACGCGGCGGGGTTCTTCCCTGGAATACACGACCTTTAAAGACGTGACGCCCCTCTTCCGGAGCTCCCGGCGCATGACCCGGCAGAGCGGGCATCCGGCGGTCTCATAAATATCCGCCGTTTCAAAGCGGGAGGGATCGAGCTTATTGCCCGCTCCCATGGCGGAAATAATCGGTATAGAGAGTGCATGCGCGCGGCAGGCGAGGTCGAGCTTTGCGGTCACATTATCGATTGCGTCCACAATATAATCGTATTCCGGGCGTATGAGCTCCGCTCCGTTTTCCGGCAGGTAAAACACCTGCTTTGCTTCTGCGCGGCAGGCGGGGTTGATATCGAGGATGCGTTCCCGCATCACCTCAGCCTTCGGACGGCCGAGCGTGCTGTGGAGGGCGACCAGCTGGCGGTTCAGGTTGCTGATTGTTACCACGTCCCGGTCCACGAGGATCATACGGCCGATCCCGGCCCTCGCCAGGGCCTCCGCCGCAAAGGAGCCCACGCCGCCGAGGCCGAACACCGCCACCGTGCAGCCTTTCAAATGCTCCTGTGCCTCGTCTCCCAGCAGGAGCCGGGTGCGGGCATACTGCTCTTCCATCTTTCGTTACCCCAGATCCACTCGTTTTCTGATTCTTTCCGCCGCCCCGCTGAGCTCTTCGATCACCGCGTCGCAGAAGGCGTCGAACGCCGGGTCGAGCGGCCTGCACTCCTCGTGCGACAGGATGAAGGAAAGCGCCTCGCGGCAGCCCTGATCAAAGGGGATCTCCGCCCGGAAGCCGGGCACGAGGCGTTTCAGCTTGGAATTGTCAAACACCACCGTATTGGCCTTGTCCCCGATCATGCCGCCTTCAAAGAAATCATCGCACGAGGCGAGAAAATGAGAGGAAACATAAAACCGCTTGACCGGCACGCCGAGCGCGCGGCCGATGCTGTCATAAATCCGGTTCCAGGATAAGGCTTCGTCCGACGTGATCTGCACCGCCTCGCCGACGGCGGAAGCATTGCCCATCAGCCCCACAAAGCCTTTTGCGAAATCCTTTGTGTGGGTGATGGTCCAGAGGGAGGTGCCGTCTCCCGGCAGAAGGACGGGCTTTCCCTTTAACATGCGGTCGATCGTCTGAAAATTGCCCCGCTTGCCGTGAATGGCAATGGGAATGGAGCGCTCGTCATAGGTATGGCTCGGGCGCACGATGGTCACGGGGAAGCCCGTTTCGCGGTATTCGCGCATCAGAAGCTCCTCGCAGGCAATCTTGTCTCTGGAGTACTGCCAGTATGGATTATGCAGCGGGGTGCTTTCCGTAATTTTATAATGAAGCAGCGGCTTTTGATAAGCGGAAGCGGAGCTGATGAAAATATACTGCTCCGTTTTGCCCCGGAACAGCCCGATATCCCGCTTCACTTGTTCGGGAACGAACGCAATAAAATCCACAACCACATCGAAATGCAGGCCCTCGATCGCCTTTTCCACTTCGTCCGCCTGCCCGATATCCGCCCGGAGAAGCTTCGCGCCCTCCGGCATGCGCTCGGGGTGCGTACCGCGGTTGAGCAGATACAGCTCCCACCCCTGCTCCAATGCCCGGCGGGAAGCCGCCGTGCTGATCGTCCCGGTGCCTCCGATGAACAATGCGCGCATATCACTTTCCCCTTTTTGTTCATTTTTTCATTTGATTATGTGAACCTTACTCTGAAATACTTTTTCCTTTACAGCAGCCGAGTTTATTGCCGAAAACATCTGATAATTCGGAAAATATCTCAAGGCGCATGATGCAAAGCCCTGTAAAGAAATTTCTTTACAATGAGTTTATGTAAACAAATGCTATTCCGCTTCCAGATCGGCGCTGTAATCCGCCTCGCTCTCGCTGTGCTTATATATTTTCCGGTTATCGAGGCCCCACTGGCGGCCGGAAAACGCCCCTGCCTCCAGCCCTTCCATCGCGCCGAGGAAGATGTTGACCTTAGCATCCAGATCATCGAGCTGGGAAAGAATCTCCGCCTCCAAGAAACTCGGGCGCACGGGGCTGCCGAACTCGGGGATGCCGTGATGCGAAAGCACCATATGCTCCACCAGGACGGCGGTTTCATTCGGGATTCCGAGCACGTTGCAGGCATCGTGTATCTCCATGGCGCCCGCCACGAGATGCCCGATGAGGTTGCCCTCCACGCTGTATTCCGTGGCGCTGCCCGCCTCGTTCACAACGAACTCCTGAATCTTGGCGATATCGTGCAGGATCACGCCGCAGAAAAGCAGATCGCTGCGCACGAAGGGATAAATGCGGCTGACCGCCTGTGCGAGCCGGCAAATGGAAAGCGTGTGATAAAGAAGCCCTCCGCGGTAGGCATGGTGCATTTTGACGGCGGCCGGCCAATACAGCAGCTTTTCCCGGTTCTTGTTGATCAGGTAAGCCGTGAGGCGCTTGAGGTCTTCGTCCTCAAAGCTTTCCACGATCCGAAGGATTTCCTCCAGCATCCATTCCGTGTCGAACGGGGCGGTGGGGATGATTTTGCTCATATCGAGCCTGTCTCCCGAGCCCGCGAGCCGGATCTGCTCCACGCGGAGCTGCTGGCGCTCGTTCCAGGTTTCGAGCTGGCCGCGTACCTTGACCACGCACCCCGGCCGGAACGCATCGAATTCGGGGCGGTATTCCCAGCACTTGGCGGGAATTTCGCCGGTGATATCGGCCAGGAGCAGATCGAGATAGGGCTGCTTACGGGCCGACTGCCTCCTTTCCGCGCTTTTTACGAGGAAGAAGCCCTCGACCTTATTATTATCCAGCGTTATAAAATTCATATACATACCCCTTTACTTCCTTCTATTGTACGGGGAGGGAAAACAAAAGTCAATTCGCTAATCGAGCATGCAGCCGATATAGGGTAAGTTTTTTCCCGGCGCTTCAAAGCCCTCCGCCCGCCAGAGCATACCCCGCGGCTTTCCCCCCTGCTCAGCCGGCCCAAACGCCGCGATGTGCAGAAGTCCGCGCGAACGCGCAAAGGCCCCGGCGGCAGGGACCCGCTCTTCCGCCGGGCACATCAGCTCCTTGATATAGGGCGCTCCGCCCTCCCTAAGGCAGACGAGATACCCGAGAGGGTTCCCCCGGCGCACGATCTTCAGGAGCCCGCCGCCGAGCAGGGCCGTTTCCCGCTGCAAAAAAGCAAAATACGCAGGGCTTTTTAACGCAGAGCCGGGGTATTGCCGCAGAACCTCCGTTTCGAGGCGGAACAGCTCCTCCGGGCCTGCAGGAAGGAAATCGTACCCCTCCCCGCCTTCCTCCGCGCGGGCCGTATACCGGCTCCGGTAAAAAAAGGAGCGAAAACCGAACCGCTCATAATAGGAAAAAAGCGACGCTTCCGCCGGGATGAGGGAAATGGAAGGAATCCCCCGTGAGCGCGCAAGCTCCTTCGCCTGCCCGATGAGGTCCGCCATATACCCGCGCCCCCGATACTCCGGACGCGTTGCCGCGGCGCAGAGATAGAGGGAAGGCTCCCCGCCCGCCTCTGTAAGAAGAGGCGCATCGAGCAGATAAAGAGCCGAGGCCACCCGGCCGTCTTCCTCCCGCGTCAGCGTCCATTCCGGGCGGTAAAGCCGGTCGAAAAACAGGTCGGTATAGGCGGGCTCGTCCCCAAATACGGTTCGCCAGAGGTCAGTTAGCTGTTCTCTCATTTCCCGGCTTCCACTCCCCCACATATTTATACTCCATCCGGCAAGGATAGAGGCTCCGCTTGGCCTTGCGCAGGCCGGGCAGGCCCATATCCTCTTCCCGGTTGATGAACTCGATATCCTCTCCGAGGCCTTTTGCAAACTGGGTGAGCATCACCGTGTAGCAGCCGTCTATCTTCCGGGTCGCCTTTTCAAAATGCTCCACCACCGTTTGGCAGCCGAGGCGCTCGCCCACTGCGTAGGCCGCGATTTCGCCCTCCACCCGCAGCAGGCGGCCAAACATTTCGAGCTCGGAAAAATGGTTCAGGCAGGCGAGCGCCGCCCGGTTTTCGTCGTAAAGATCGTCGCCGCCGTGCTCCAGGTTTTCCCCGAGCCACTGCTCCTGGAACTTCAGCACCTCCGGCAGGTTTGCTTCCGTGATGGGCTCCGATTGAATTTCACCATGCGCGCGGATAAACCGGTTCACATAATTCCTTTTCGCGTGATATTTTTTCCCGGGCAGGTCACGAAGGTCGCTTTTGCGGTATACATAGTCGCTTTTATCTTCATGCAGGGAAAAGGTGAATTCTTTGGGGAAATGCTCCATGAGCTTTTCCCTGCCGCGCTCGGTCACGCCGTAAAAGAGAAGCCCTTCCGGATTTTCTCGCATCAGTTCTTCCACCGCCGCGCGGAAGCCCTCTCCGCCGAGCGGGACCTGGTAAAACCGCTTTCCCCCATACTGCCCGCGGATAATCAGCGTCCTGTTCGAAACGGCGTATTCCGTATGGTAGGTGCTCTGCCAGATATACAGGTTGCCAAAGCAATATTCCGCGCTGCAATAGCCGTGCTTGCGGATAAAGGGCAACACCTGCTCTCTGTCTTCCAGCTCCACCTTTTTGAATTCCAACATATCGTTTGATCTGGCCTTTCGTAATTTTCTTTCCGTACCCTCGGTGTACAAGGGTCAATATGGTTTTTCGGGGCAGAAACACCGCGAAGCGGTGTTATCCTCGTTGCCGGGCGCGAGCCCGGCTGCCTCGTCTGCCTAGCTATTGCGGCGTTTTTGCTCCCGAAAAACTCCGCAGGACCTGCCGGCGGGCAAAAATCAGGGCTGGCAAGGCCGCAGGACGAAGGTGGGCTTAATCTCCCACCAAGGACGAGAACGCAGCCAGCGCTCATTTTGGCTGCTGCAGGCATATTGCCCTTTGTACACCGAGGGTACTCTCGGCGTACAAGAATCGATTGGAGAGGAACGCTGCGCACGATCCCATGCACCGGCCGGCGTTGCCCCTGTTTCCTGATGTTAGTATACCAAAATGCTCCTCTAACCGCAAGGAAACCTCTCCGATTTTTAACACATATCGATTTTTCCACTTCGTAAGTTTTTACCTTTACACGGTGGAAAACATCTGAAAAAACGGGCTTTTCAACAGTTATCAACGCGTTTTCCACACTTTATTTTTCCTAAGGAGAAGTTAATGTGGAAAACGGCACTTTCCTTCTTTTTTAGGATTTACGAAAAATTGCCTGTTTTTTCGATTTTGAAAGCTTTTTTCTTTACACAAAATGTTGTGCCCGCTTTTTTCTTTCCCCCAACCGCCCCAACATTAAATTCCTGTTAAGACCTGCGGGAATCCGTAGAAATTAGCCGGATAACATGATATACTGTAAAGAAAAGCAAACGGCTGTGGAATAAAGGAGGATATCCATGGGTACGAACAGGAATAAGCGCGGCGGCAGGTTTCCGGCATGGCCGGTCATCGTTTTTTTCTGCGTGGCCATCCTTGCCGCGGCGGGCGCGGTGTATGGCCTTCGGCAGGTCGATTCGCCCTCCGGCGGGAATCTCACCGGCCAGACCGAAGCGCCTGCCACCACCGAGGAGCCGACCACCGAGCCCGACCTCTCGACGCGGGATTATACGCTTCAGTTTGCAGGGGATATCCTTCTGCACAGGGGCCCAGTGCAATATGCGAAAACGGGAGACGGCGCCTATGATTTCTCCCCCTATTTCAGTGAAATCAAAAGCCGGATAAACGGCGATTTTTCCATCTGCAACATGGAATCCCCGGTGGACAGCTACGGCGGCAACCAGAATATTTCCTCCTACCCCTGCTTCAATGTGCCGAAGGAAATCCTCGCCGCTTTAAAGGATACCGGGTTCGATTTTCTCACCACGGCGAACAACCACGCTTACGACCAGCGTCTCAAGGGGCTCATCGCCACGCGGAACAATATTGCAGAAGCCGGCCTTCGGTTTACCGGGACGAACGAAACGCAGGCGCAGTATGATGCCTATCAGATCGTGGACGTGGGCGGCATGAAGCTCGGCATCATCGCTTATACAGACAGCGATAACGGCATGGGCGTGACCATCCCCGAGGAAATGCGCGGTTTTACGATGCGCAGGTTCACCTCGGGAGATACGTCCGACGTGCCCCGCATGATTTCCGATATGGAGCGCTGCCGCGCGGCCGGGGCTGATTTTATTATTCTTTCCCTCCACTGGGGTGTGGAATACGTGAACGGCCCCAACGAAACGCAAAAAGAAATTGCCCGCCGGCTGGCGGAGGGCGGGGCCGATATCATCATGGGCAACCACGCGCACTGCGTGCAGCCCATTGAATGGGCCGACGTGATACGGGACGGCAAAAAGGCCCGCTCCCTCATCATTTATTCCCTCGGCAACTTCTTTGCCGACCAGAGCGGCCTGACCATTTCGGGAAAGCCGGTGCCCAAAACACAGTACAGCATGCTGGTGGATGTGAATATCCACCGCGAGAAGGACGGCACCATTGCCTTCGGCGAATGCTCTTATACCCCCACCTTCTGCTACCGCAATTCGCAGCAAAACAGCAGCCGTTACCGCGTGCTCCCCGCGGGAGCCTACCGGAACGCCTCTTCGAAGCCAGATGTTTTCCGGACGGCGGCGGATTGGGAGCAGTGTATCAGCGCCTACGAGCACGTGACCAAGGTAGTGGGCAGCGCGATTCCGATGAAGGAGTGACCGCTCCGGTCGGGGCGGCTCCGGCAGTCCCCCGGAACGCAACAGGGAAGGAGGCGGAAATATGGGCGCGTCGGATATGTGGCAAACGCTTTCGCAGGCTAAGAAGCCCATTGTGCTTTACGGCATGGGAGACGGAGCCGATAAGATTCTAGCGGAAACGGGCCGCCTCCATATTCCCGTTTCGGGCGTGTTTGCAAGCGACGATTTTGTGCGCGGGCAGTTTTTTCATAGCTTCCCCGTGGAGCCCCTTTCCCGCATCGGAGAGCGGTTCCCCGATTGCATCG
Source organism: uncultured Clostridia bacterium (assembly GCA_958436475.1). Taxonomy (GTDB): domain Bacteria; phylum Bacillota; class Clostridia; order Oscillospirales; family Acutalibacteraceae; genus CAUBKG01. The sequence goes on along the minus strand of CAUBKG010000011.1, from coordinate 20,770 downwards.
TTCTATTGGCGTTCGGCACGCACCGGGAGGAAATCCTCCGGCGGATCGAAACGCTCGCCGTCCGGCACGAGCTCTATGCGCCGGATGTGCCCGTGGCGGGCGGCGGGCTGTTCGATTCCGCGTTTGCCGCGCGCCATTCGGGCGAGCTGCGCGAAGCGTATTCCCTGTTTGCAGACGAGCGCTCCCGCCTCGTGTTTCAAAACGTGGTGGAATATAAGCTCTCCGGCCGCATCGGCCCCCTGCTTCGCTCGGATACCCGCCGTTTGGACGATTTGCAGACGCTCTTCCGCTTTACCGGGCGGGAAGCGTATTTTGACGGCGGCGCGTATAACGGGGATACCGTCCGCGAGTTTTTAACGCTCACCGGCGGCCGGTTTTCCGCCGTTTATGCGGCGGAGCCCGACCCCAAAAGCTTTACGAAGCTGGAACGCTTTGTGCGGGAAAGCGGTCTTTCGCCCGTTTTCCTTTTTCCCGCGGCCCTCTGGAAGGAAGAAGCCCTGCTTCCCTTTTCCGCACGGGCAGCCCGCGGCTCCCGCGCCGGGGAATCGGCTCCGCGCATGGCGGAGGCCCGTTCCATCGACCGCCTGCTCGAAGGGCGGCCCCTCACCTATCTGAAGCTCGATGTGGAGGGCGCGGAAAAAAAGGCGCTGCTGGGTGCGGCGGAAACCATCCGGGCATTCCGCCCGAAGCTCTCCGTTGCGGCGTATCATAAAAGCGAGGACCTTTTTACGCTCCCCCTGCTGATTCACCGGCTGGAGCCCTCTTACCGCATTTTTTTGCGGCGGCACCGCTGCCTGCCCGCGTGGGATGTGAACATATACGCCGCGGCTCCCGGCGGGTTTTAACCTGTTTCTCCCTATTTTATGCATATAATAAAGGAAATCGAAAGGAAAAGAGGCTGATCGTATGAGGAAAACCAAAATCATCTGTACCCTGGGGCCTGCCAACGACGATATCGGCGTGCTGGAGGAAATGATAAAGGCCGGCATGAACGTGGCGCGTCTCAATTTTTCCCATGGCACCCATGAGGAACATAAAGTCCGTGCAGACAATATCAAAATGCTCCGCCGCAAGCTCCGTGCGCCGGTCGCTATTATGATCGACACCAAAGGCCCGGATATCCGCGTGGGCCGGTTCGAGGAAAATTTTGTGGAGCTGCAGAGCGGCCATGATTTCACTCTCACGACCGACGGCTCGCTCGGCGATATCCACCACGCCTCCGTGACCTATCCGGCCCTGCCGGAGAAGCTCCGTCCGGGCGATGTGATCCTCCTGGATGACGGCCTGATTTCCATGACGGTCTCCTCCATTGAGCCGGGCGCCATCCATTGCCGGGTGAACATCGGCGGCGTGCTCGCCAACAACAAAAGCGTTTCCATTCCGGGTAAAACGCTCAACATGCCCTACATGCGTGAAAACGATGTGAGCGATATCAAATTCGCCATTGAAAACGATTTTGATTACATTGCCGCCTCCTTTGTGCGCAACGCGCAGGATGTTCTGAGCATCCGCGAGATCCTGGATGAGATGCATGCGGATACGATCAAAATCATTTCCAAAATCGAAAATTCCGAGGGCGTGGAAAATATCGACGAAATCCTCGCGGTGAGCGACGGCATCATGGTCGCCCGCGGGGATATGGGCGTGGAAATCGACTTTGAAGAAATCCCCAGCATTCAGAAAATGCTGATCAAGCGCGCCAATATGGCAGGCAAGATCGTGGTAACGGCCACGCAGATGCTCGAATCCATGATCCAGAACCCCCGCCCCACCCGTGCTGAGATCAGCGACGTGGCCAACGCCATTTACGACGGCTCCTGCGCCATCATGCTTTCAGGCGAGACCGCGGTGGGCAAGTATCCGGTGGAGACCATCCGGGCCATGTGCCGCATTGCCGAACGCACGGAAGAGGATATCGATTACGCCGGGCGGTTCAACCGCTTCCATCACGAAAGCTGCAGCGATATTACCGCCGCCATCAGCTATGCCTCGGTTTCCACCTCCTTCGTGCTCTCCACAAAGGCCATCCTCTGCCCCACGCAGACGGGCTATACCGCGGGCGCCATTGCCCGCTGCCGGCCGCTCGCGCCCATCATTGCCTGCACGCCGGTGGAAAAGGTATATCACCAGCTTTCGCTCCAATGGGGGACCTACCCGGTGCTGTTCCAAACGGTGAAGGATAACGTTTACGGCGCCGCTATGGCCGCCGCGAAGGAATCCGGGTATGTGAACACGGGCGACCTCGCCGTGATTACCGCGGGCCTGCCCCTCGGCGTTGCGGGAAAAAGCAATACCATCCGGGTCTCCGTGGTGGAATAAGAAAAAACAGCAGCGGGCGGAGGGGCCTTTGGCCCCCCCGCCCGCTTTTTGCTCTTTTCCCGGCCGCAATGTGATAGCGAAATTACCATATGCCGGGTGGAGGCGATTTTTCGTCCGTTTTTAGGAAGATAAAAATTCTTTAATCTGATTCAGGTTAAAAATCCATATCCCCTATCGTTTTGTTGTATACTGTGTGCGAGGTGATTTTTTATGAAAAAAACTTGTCAAGACTGCGCACACTTTTACCGGCACTATGTAAGAATCGGGAAAGACTGTTACTCCGAAATCGACCACGGGCATTGCGTGTATCCCCGCATAAAAAACCGGGATACCGATACTCCCGCCTGCGAGCATTTCAAGGAACGCCCCCCACAAGAAAACGCAGCGGGATAGTATGGAGCGTGGCAGTGGAGGCTGAAACCCAATACGTGCGCGTAGGGGCGCCCATCGGGCGCCCGCTCTGCCCCCCTTCTGCTTCGTTTTCGGCCGGCGGCCTTTTGCCCCTGCGCTGTGGAAACGGTCTCTTCCGAAGCCCACGGGTCTGAATCCGGTACCAAAAAACAGGCGACCCACGATGACGCTTTCAGGAAGCCGCCATCGTGGGTCGTTGTTTTTGATAACGCAAGATTTGCACTGCCGTTTTTTGTTACGGCACATCTGCTAACCGGAAGGTTTGCCGCTTTATCGTATTTCGCCGCCGCAGCTTTCCTTTCGGCTCATTCTTCCGCAGGCGCCTGCGGGGCGGTTTCGGAAGAAGCTTTATGTTCTGCTCCGGCCACCGTGGCTTCCACCGGCGGCTCGGCCTTTGTGCGCCCGCTCTTCTCCACGAAGTTGCGCAGGAGCTCGGAAACATCCACGCCGGTCAGGTCGTTGAGCACCTCGAAGCCGTTCAGGGCAACGTCCGATACCACCTTTGCGACCTTGGAAGCGCCCTTATCCCCGCCGTTGTCGATCACGGTGATCTTCTCGATCTGCTCCATGGGCTTGGAAACGGCAGACATAATTTCAGGCAGCTGGTTCACGATCATTTCCACGACTGCCGCATCGCCGTATTTCTTCATGGCCTCGGCCATGCGGTCCTTTGCCGCGGCTTCCGCCAATCCCTTTGCGCGGATAGCCTCCGCCTCCGCTTCGCCTCTGGCGCGGATGGCATCCGCTTCCGCCTGGGCTTCCACACGGCGGGCCTCCGCCTGGGCCTCGGCCTCGATCTTTTTCGCCTCGGCGCGCGCCTGTGCTTCTTTGATGGATTTGATTTTATTGGCCTCCGCCTCGACCTCTACACGGTATTTTTCCGCATCGGCCGGTTTCTTGACGCTTGCCACGAGCTGCTCTTCCACGACCAGCGCTTCCTTGCGGGCAAGCTCGGCCTGCCGCTCGGAAACGAGCTTGTTGTTTTCGATCTGCTGCAGCTGATAGGCAACGTCTGCATTGGCCTTTTCCTTATCCTTTTCCGCGCGGTACTGCTCCGTGCGGATGGTTTTATCGCGTTCGCTCTGGGCAATTTCCGCTTCGGCGCTGAGCTTCGCCTTTTGCCCCTCGCGCACGGCCTCCGCCGTTTTTACCTCGGTATCGCGGCGGCGCTCCGCAGAGGCGATATCCGCATCCGCCTTGGACTGCGCGATCTGCGGAATCGCGCGGTTTTCCAGGTAACCGCCCTGGGTGGAAATTTTGAGCACCGTGTAAGAAAGCAGGCGCAGGCCCATTTCGTTTAGCTCTTTTGTGATGCTGTCTTCAATCGAGTTTTCGAACGCGACGCGGTCTTCGTTGATCTGCTCCACCGTGAGGGTGGAAACGATGCCGCGCAGCTTGCCTTCGAGGATCTGCTCCACCACGGTGCGGATATTCTGCGTGGTCTGGGCGGTGCTGCCCGTGCAGAACTGCTCCACTGCGGTGAGAACCGATTTCGGGGTATTATCCACCTTCACCACGGCCGTACCCGCGATATCCACGAAAATGCCCTGCTTCGAGGGAGCCTCGGTGATATCGGTCGTCATGGAGACGGCCTCGAGCGAAATCATGCAGGAGGTTTCGAGGAACGGCACGAGGATACCGCCCTTGCCCGCCAGTACGCGCTTGCGCAGGCCGGTGATGACCATTGCCTTATCCGCCGGAACGCGCTTCCAGCAAATTAGAAGCAGGAGGATGACCGCCACAACAATAGCGGCGATGGGGAGGTATTTCATAAACTGGTCCATTTGATTCATCTGCCCTTCTCATGTTATTTTGCCGCAATGCCAATGCCTTCCGGCTCTAAACGCATTACTATGAGCGGTATCGCGTTTCCATGCCGGATGCGCCTTGGGCCGCCCCACGCGAAAAAGCGCGAAAAAGGCCGGCTTTTTATATTGTATCATATTCTGCCGCCGTTTCAATCATATATATTGATACAATCGGTGTAAGGTGTAAAAAGCGCACAGTATTTCGGGGCGGCGTTTTCTCTGCCATCGGGCGGCAAGCCGCATGCCCCGGGCCTGCCCGAAGTCTCCCGAAAAGCGCCGCAGCGCAAAAACGGGCTACTCTTCGCCGAGGCACACGGTAACGATGAAGCCGCTTTCGTTGTTTCCGGATACGGTGTATTCCCCCTCCTTCGGCACGGGCACCTTCGTCCCTTCGGCATAGTAAATCTCGTATTTCCGCCGGTCGCCGTCGGTTACGAGCAGGTGTTTTTCCCCAAAGCAGTATCCCTTCAGGAATTCGATGTACTCTTCCAGGCAGAACCCCCGCTGGGTGATGAGATAGGCGTGCGGCTTTCCCACATAACGGAAATGCCATGGCTCATAGTCCACTCCCGTGAGCGCGCTCTTTTCCTCCGCATACCGCACGATATAACCATACTCGTGCGCGTGCCGGTTGAGCCAGCTGTAAACGCCCCGGCCTGTGTAATCGGCCGAAATGCCGCCGGGATAATAAAGGCCGAAATCCAGCGCATAGCCTGTGTGGTGCTCGCTTTGCCCCGCCTGAGCCACAAAACGGCCGGCTTTTTCCTGCCCTTCTTTTTCCACGCGCTGCCGGTAAAGGCTTTCCTGCTTTTCGTAATCCCGCCAGCCGCTGAGCACAATGACCGTCTTTTTATGGTACTGGTGATAAAACCCGCGCGTCATGCGGTCCAGCGCGTCAGCGGCTGTGCCGTCCAGGCACACGGTGTTATCCCGGATGCTGTAATACGAATTTTTGACGGATGAAAGAAACACGCGGCCCTCAAACTCGCCGAACCGATACGGGTGCCCCTCGTTTACGAGGATGAGCTCTCCCTTTCCGATTTCCTCTTCGCTTTTTTCCTCCATGCGGTAATCGTCCGGGGAGATATCGGTCTTTTCCGAAGAGGTATCGCTGAGCACGGGCGGCGGCAGCGTGGTAAGCTGCACATAGAGCATGAGGCCTCCCGCAATTCCCGCCGCGAGTACCAGGACCGCCAGCGGCAGGATGAGCCACCAGCGTTTTCTTCTGCCGGTTGTTCCCCTCTTCATAAAAAATCCCCCTTTTCCGGCAATTATCTTACCAGAAAAGAGGAATTTCGTTCCTACGGCTTTCTTAGAAAAAGCTTACGTTTTTCTTACAATCAGCCCGGCAGCGTCACGGTAAAAACAGTGCTCTCCCGGCTGCTTTCCGCCATGAGCCGGCCTCCGTGCAGCTCGGTAATCTGCTTCGCAATGGCGAGGCCGAGGCCCGCGCCGCCCGTGCGGCTCGTGCGGGCGGAATCGAGGCGGAAAAACTTTTCAAACACGCGTTCCAGCTTCTGCGGCGGGATCTCATCGCCCAGGTTCGTGAAGGAAACGCGGTATTCCCCGCCCCGGAACACGGCCTCGATGGTGATGGGCGTATTCTCATAGCTATAGGCCACCGCATTTCGCAGGAGGTTATCGAACACGCGGGCGAGCTTATCCGCATCCCCGTAATACAAAAGGTTTTCTTCGATGCGTGCATCGATTCGCAGGTTCTTTTCCGGCAGGACCGGATAAAATTCATCCATCAGCTGCCGGAGCAGGAGCGATAAATTGATCCGGCTCTTTTCGAGCGTGACGTTCTGAAGGTTGAACCGGGTGATTTCAAAAAATTCGTTGATGAGGTCTTCCAGCCGTTCGGCCTTCTGCAGGGAGATGGAAAGGTATTTGTTCCGCAGCTCCTCGGAAATCTGCTGCTCGTCATGCAGGAGCGTGAGATATCCGATCACGGAGGTAAGGGGCGTTTTGAGGTCGTGCGCCAGATATACGACCAGATCGTTCTTTCGCTGCTCCGCCTCCCTCGCGGCCTGCTCGTTGCGGACGCTTTCATATTTCAGGGTGTTGAGCTTGGTTTCAATGGAGGAAAGCTCCTTCGGGAGCTGGATGAGTGCGTTCTCCTCCTCGAACACCTCTTCGATGGAATCCACGAGATCATCCACATACCGGGCGGCCTGCCCCACCGCCTGAAATACATAAAGGAGCACGAGCCCCAGGAACACCGCGAGCAGCAGGGGGACTTTGATATCCCGGATGAGATAATAGACGCTCCCGAGCGTGGTAGCGGCGAGGTCGGCCAAAAAGTCGTTGAGCACGCCGTCCGCAAGGAAGAGAAAGGCAAACAGGCCCACCGCGGTGAGCACGATTTTAATCAGCAGCTTCCGGATGACCAGGCGGCGGATGAGCCCCGAATCGTTATCCTTCAATCTTATACCCCACTCCCCATACGGTCCGGATGAAACGCGGGCGGCGGCTGGGCTCGTTCATCTTTTCGCGCAGGCGCCGGATATGTACCATGACCGTGTTGTTGCAGTCTAAAAACTTTTCGCCCCACACCTGCTCAAACAGCTCCTCCGAAGGCACCACCCGCCCCCGGTTTTCACACAAATACCAGAGGATGTTGAACTCTGTGGGGGTGAGGCCGAGCGGCTTATCGTAAAGGGTGCATTCGTGCGTATCCTTATTGATGACGAGGCCGGAAAAATCAATTACATTGGAGGGCGCGCCGGAAGCTTCGTTATACCGCATGGCCCGCCGCAGCTGCGCCTTGACCCGCGCCACGACCTCTAAAGGATTGAAGGGCTTGGTGATGTAATCGTCCGCCCCGAGGGAAAGGCCGCGGATCTTATCCATATCCTCCATCTTGGCCGTGAGCATGATGACCGGGAAGGTATGGTTTTCGCGGATTCTGCGGCAGAGGGAAAAGCCGTCTGAATCCGGAAGCATCACATCGAGGAGCGCCAAGTCCGGCGGTGCCTCCAAAACGCTCCGGAACGCTTCCTCCGCCGTGTGGAACTTGCGGACGGAAAAGCCTTCGTTTTGCAGGTAGACTTCCAAAAGCTCAACGATTTCCACTTCATCGTCCACCAGCAGGATATCCATGCTCACTCAAAAGCCCCCGATCTCACTTGGTTTTCAGCCGGTTTTACGGCACACGGCGCAGTTCTGTAAAGTATATTTACCTAACAGCGTTGTTTTCTAAAATTTTCCTGCAAAATACCTGTTTTTTCGCAGAAAGGAGCGCAGGTTCCCCTTGTATACCGAAGAAACGCATCATTTTTTCAGCGCATCGGAAAAACGGACCCCTTCGAGCTGCTCGCGCATGGAGTTCGACAGCTTTTCATAAACGCCGTTAAAAAAGCAGCGGCCTTCCACATCGTTGGTGCAGACGAAGCCGTCCGTCAAACAGCGGGAAAATACGATCGGCCCTTCCATCACCTCCACGACCTCGCGCAGGGTGATTTCCCCGGGCGTGCGGGCGAGCTCGTAGCCCCCCTTCGCCCCCTTGAAGGAACGCACGATACCGTTCGCCACCAGCTTGTGCAGGATTTTCAGCGCAAAGCGGAGGGTGACGCCGGTGCTCTCGGAAATTTCACTCGCCCCGGTCCTTTTGCCGGATCTGGCGAGGCAATAGACGATGCGAACCGCATAATCGGTTTCCAGTGTAATAAACATTCCTTAAACCCCTCAGCGCTCTTTGAACTTGTTGCTGCGCACCGGATGGCGCAGCTTGCGCAGGGCCTTGGCTTCGATCTGGCGGATGCGCTCACGGGTCACGTTGAATTCCTTGCCCACTTCCTCGAGGGTGTGGCAGCGGCCGTCCTTCAGGCCGAAGCGCAGGCGGATGACCGCCTCCTCGCGCGGGGTGAGGGTTTTCAGCACCTGATTGATATCCTCGTTCACGATCTGCTTGAACGCGACCTCGTCGGGCGCGGGGGCCTCGTCGTCCCGGATGAAATCGACCAGGCGGGAATCCTCCTGCGGGCCGATGGGCGTTTCCATGGAAACCGGCTCCTGTGCCACGCGCATAATCTCGCGCACGCGCTCCACGGGCAGGTCCATGGCCTCGGCGATCTGCTCTTCCGTCGGCTCCGAGCCGTTTTCATGCAGCAGGTGGCTGCTGGTTTTTTTCAGGCGGTTGATGGTTTCCACCATATGCACCGGAATGCGGATGGTCCTCGCCTGGTCCGCAATGGCGCGGGTGATGGCCTGCCGGATCCACCAGGTGGCATAGGTGGAAAACTTGAAGCCCTTCGTATAATCGAATTTTTCCACCGCCTTGATGAGGCCGACGTTTCCTTCCTGGATGAGGTCCAGGAAATGCATGCCGCGCCCCACATACCGTTTCGCGATGCTGACCACCAGGCGGAGGTTCGCCTCGGTCAGGCGCTTGCGGGCATAATCGTCGTTATTGGCGATCTTGATGGCGAGCTCGATTTCTTCCTCGGGAGTCAGCAGCGGAACGCGGCCGATTTCCTTCAGATAGAGCTTGACCGGATCGTCCAGCATCATGCCCTCCACATTCAGAGCCGTATCCAGCTCTTCCTGCGCGGGGAGCTCCTCCATATTGAGCTCTTCCATGGTGGGGTCGAGCACATCCACATCCAGAAGGGGAACCTCAGCAAGCTCCGGATGATCGGGCTCGATATCGAACTCTTCTTCGTTTTCGCCGAAATCGTCTTCCAGCTCCTCCAAGGGTTTGAGTTCGTCCTTCTTTTCCTCCGCGGCTTCCAGGTTCTCATTCTTTTTTGCCATAAAATCCACACATCCATTCTCCGCTTTGGCTTATCAAAACGGTAATTTTTCGTTCCTTTGGGTTATGGGAAAGCCGTTTGAGCCCAAACGCGGCGCACCGGCTATTGCTTTTTCCTTTTGAGCTGCTCGAGCTTCTTTTCACAGTCTTCGAGGGAGAGCTCCGAAACAGGCTTTTCCTCTGTTTTCGCCTTCTCCTCTAATATAACCTCAATGCACCGGTCGCATTCCTCCTCGCGGTTGAGGCGGTTTGCTTCCCGCGTTTGGATCTGCACGATGCGGCCCATTTCTTCCGGGGAAAATTCGCCGGAAAGGAGCTGCAGCTCCAAAAGCTTATTCTCCCGCAGGCGTTCCATGATAACCGAAAACACGCGCCGGTTGAAGCCTGTTAAAAAATCCTCCGGCCGTATTTTTTCGGCCACATGCTCGTAAAAGCCGGGGTTGCGCAGCATCAGGGCAATGAGCCCTTCTTCCGCGCAGGCGGCCCTCAAATACTTCGTGCGCTCGGGGTTGACCGTATCGCGCCTCATCGGCGCCCGCACGGCCTCCCGCACCGCCTTTTTCCGTTCGGCCCTCGCCCTGCCGCGGGCAAGGCTTTCGGCCTGCTGCAAAATAGCCGCCTTCGAAACCTCCAGCTCCTTTGCGAGCTTGGCGGCGTAAACGTCCCGCTCGATGGGGCTCGGAAGCGTTGCCAGGATGCCGGCCGCTTCCGTGAGAAATTCCACGCGGCCGTCGGCCGATTCGAGGTCGTATTTTTCCCGCGCGCCGAGCAGGCGGAATTCGGTATCGTTGGCGGCTCCTTCGATGAGCCCCTTGAACCGGGTGGCGCCGAATTTTTGAATGAATTCGTCCGGATCCTTGGCGCCCGTGATGCGCATGACGCGCACCTTGAGCCCTGCGTCCCCCAGCACGCGGATGTCTTTATCCGCGGCCTTGCGGCCCGCTTCGTCCGAATCGGTCGCGATGACGACCTCTTCGCAGTACCGCCCGATCACCCGTGCCTGGTCGGCGGTGAGCGCCGTACCGAGGGAGGCGATGGCGTTTCGGAAGCCCGCCTGGTGCAGGGCGATGACGTCCATATACCCTTCGCAGAACAGAAAGGTTTTAGTCTTTTCGTTTTTTGCAAAATTGAGGGCAAACAGGTTGCGGCCCTTATCGAATACGGGGGTTTTGGAGGTGTTTAAGTATTTCGGCTTGCTGTCGTCCAGCACGCGGCCTCCGAAGCCGATTACGTTGCCGCGCAGGTCGATGATGGGGAAAATCACGCGGTTTCGGAAAATATCATAGCAGCTGCCGCGCTTGCCCCGGATCACGAGATAGGCGGCGATCAGCTCGTCCTCCGTGAAGCCCTTCGAACGCATGTGCCGCAGCAGGCTATCCCAGCTGTTTGGCGCAAAACCGAGGCCGAAGCGCTGGATGGTGCCGCGCGAAAGCTTTCGCTGCTCGGTAAAATACCGCAGTCCCTCGTTCGGTGAAGAAACGAGGCAGTGGTGGAAAAAGCGCGCCGCCTCCCGGTTTGCTTCCAGCACGCGGCTTTTGAGGCGGAGGAAGCTGTCGTCCACACGTTCTTCCGGCACTTCGAGCCCCGCGCGCTCCGCGAGGGCGCGCACCGCCTCGAGGTAATCGAGATTTTCAATCTGCCGCAGGAAGGTGATCACATCCCCGCCTGCGCCGCAGCCGAAGCAATAGTAAGACTGGCTCTCCGGATACACGGTGAAGGAGGGCGTTTTTTCATTATGAAACGGGCAGAGCCCCACGAGGTTGCGGCCCCGCCGTTTTAACGGAACATACGAGGAAATGAAGGCTTCGATATCGCTGCGCGCCTTCAGCTCCATGAGAAAATCTTCGCTCAGACGCATGGCGCCGCCTCCTTTCCTTCGGGTTCTCCATGCTTATATTTCCCACGCTTTGGGAATAAATAAATTGTTGTATACCTCGATCGCATAGCGGTCGGTCATGCCGGCAATGTAATCGCACACCGCGCGGTCGGGCCCCTCCCGCTCGCAGATGCCGGCAAAATCCTCCGGAAGCCTGCCGGGATGCGCGGTAAAGTAACGGTAAAGCTGGCGCAGAAGTTCCATGGCCTTCTGCTCCTCCCCCTTCGCCACGGGATTTTTGTACACATGGGAAAACATAAAGGCGTGCAGCTCTGAAAACATTTCATACGTGAGGGGGTCCATGGCAATTTCCTCGCCGCTGTTTTCGATGACGGATACGATCATAGTATTGATGCGTTCCGAGCGCCGGTCCCCGAGCGCCGCGGCAACGGATGCGGGGATATCCTCCTCCGTCATCACGCCGGCGCGGATGGCGTCGTCAATATCGTGGTTGATGTAAGCAATGCGGTCGGAGATGCGGACCACCCGCCCCTCGAGCGTGGCAGGCTCGGGGCCTGTGGTATGGTTTAAAATTCCGTCCACCACCTCGGCGGTGAGGTTGAGGCCGCGGCCGTCCTTCTCGAGCAGCTGCGCCACGCGCACGCTCTGCTCATAATGGCGGAAGCCGCCCGGGTGGATCTCATTCAGCGCCCGTTCCCCCGCGTGGCCGAAGGGCGTGTGCCCGAGGTCGTGTCCGAGGGCGATGGCCTCGGTGAGGTCTTCGTTCAGCCTCAGGGCGCGGGAAATGGTGCGTGCGATCTGCGAAACCTCCAGCGTGTGGGTGAGCCGCGTGCGGTAATGGTCCTTTTCCGGCGCGAGAAACACCTGCGTTTTATGTTTTAAACGGCGGAAGGACTTGCAGTGGATGATGCGGTCCCTGTCCCTCTGGAAGGGGGTGCGGATGGGGCATTCTTCCTCCGGCCTTTCGCGGCCGGCCGTATGCTCTGAAAGCATGGCGCGGGGGGATAAAAGCTCCCGCTCGACGCGGCATTCCCGTTCCCGGATCGATTCGCCCATATGATCGCCTCCCCGCTGCATCGTGTAATGAGTTATACGATACTTTTCCCGAAAATCCTTCAAATCCCTCAAAAAATTTTTAAAGCCGCTTTATTCCGCCCGGTATTCCTGCCCCAGCGTTTCCATTTGGACGCTTCCGCTGCTCGCTTCCGAAAGGAGCCTTTGAAATTTGCCCAACGCTTCCTCCGGCAGGAGGAAGGTAACGGTGACGCCGCTTGTAAACTGCGTATCCATAATTTCGCCGCCCGTTTCCGGAATCAGGGCCGAAAGGCGGCCGTACTGATGGTATTCACAGGAAAATTCCGCGCGGGTGCAGGGGCGCATCCAAACCGGCTCCGCCGCCTGCGCCGCTTCCTTTGCAGATTTCCCATACGCGCGCACGAGCCCGCCCGCGCCGAGCAGGACGCCGCCGAAATACCGCGTGACGATCAAAAGGCAATCGGTTATGCCTTCTTTTTCGAGGATCTCCAAAATGGGCTTGCCTGCCGTGCCCTGCGGCTCGCCGTCGTCTGAAAAGCGGCGGGGGCCGGAGCGCAGCGCATAGGCATAGCAATTATGGGTGGCATCCCAGTATTCTTTTTTTATCTTTTCCAATATCTCCTGCGCCTGTTCCTCGCTCTGCACCGGGTAAGCCCGGCCGATGAAGCGGGAGCGCTTTATCACGGTTTCCGTTTCCGCCTGCCGCCGCACGGTGCGGTATGCCTCCAAGGGGACCCACCTCCCTGTAAAACAAAACCGCAGCCGCTTAAAACCTTTAAGCAGCTGCGGAGCGTTTGTGAATCTGAAAAAAGCACGGGCGGTTTACTTGCCCATGTTGAAGCGCTTATTGAAGCGGTCAACACGCCCGCCGGTATCTACCAGCTTCTGCTTACCGGTAAAGAACGGGTGACATTTGGAACAAATATCTACGCGGATGTCCTTCTTCGTGGAGCGGGTTTCAAACTCATTGCCGCAAGCACATCTGACCTTTACGGTTTCATACTTCGGATGGATGTTTTCCTTCATTCTTGTCACCTCTTTCAAACACAGTGTTTAACGATAAGATGTTATCATATCCGAATGAAAAATGCAAGTACTTTTTTTACACCCGGATTTCCCTTCCCAAATGGAACGAATAAAGGAGCCGTTCCGTGACCGGCAGGGAAAAAATTTCCCTCATGGCGAGCTCGTATACTTCGAGCTGTGGCCGGTACCGCTCTGCGAGCTCTTCGGGGGAGGAAACGCGGTCGGTTTTATAATCCACCAGGATGAGGCCGCCTTCTTCCACAAACACACAGTCGGCAACCCCCTGGAGCACGACCCTCTCACCCTTTGCCTGCGGGTAAAAGAGCGCCGCGTCCTGCGAAACGGTAAACCGCTGCTCCCGCATGAGCCTTTCCGCCTTCTTCATACGGGCGTAAAGCGGGCTTGCAAAAAAGGCGCGTATTTTTTCGAGCGGCACCGAACGGGCCTGCTCCGGGCTCAAAAAGCCCTCGGATTCCAAGCGCGCAAGCTCGGCTCCCGCATCCCGCTCGGCTTCCCCGAACCGGCAGAACTGCATATATTCGTGCAGGGCGGTGCCCCGTTCTGCAGGGGTGAGCCCCTGGCGGGATAAAAATGCGGGACGCAGGGTAAAGCTGTGGTCCGCCCCTTCGAGCTCTTTATTGAGCCCGGAGGCCGAAACCTTTGCTGCAACGGCGTTCAGCTCCTCGTAGGGATAGCGGAAATCGAGCCTTCTGCGGAGCTCCTCCACGATCTCTTCGGAAGGTGTTTCCCATTCTCCTTCTTCCGGCGGCGCCGGGGCCCCCAGCTCCTGCGCATCGATCAGGCGGACACTAAGCTCTTCCGAAGCGGGGGCGGGGGTAAGCTCTGCATTCGCCGCGCCGCGCAGCTGTGCAGCGGACGGATGCAGGAGAGCCGCGGCAATGAGCCAATCGGCAAAGCAGCGCGCGCGCCCTACATAAAAGGGAGAAAGCCTTCCCTCCGCGGGCTGGAGGGAGCTTTCCACCTCTTCCGCCGCCTCTCGGAGTGCTTCCCGCAGCTTATCCTTCGTTGCGAGCAAAACCATCTGCTCCTTGGCGCGGGTGAGCGCCACATATAACACACGCATTTCCTCCGCCAGCTCTGAGCGCCGGATGGCAAGCTTCAGCGCCTCGCGCGGCAGGGTGGTGCGGCGGCTGCCGCCCGTCTCGTCCGCTTCATAGAGTCCGATGCCCTGCTCACTGTGGATGAGCGCGGGCTTTGCATCGGAGAAGCGGAACTTTTTCGCCGTGAGCCCGAGGAAACAGACCGGGAACTGCAGGCCCTTGGAGCGGTGGATGGTCATAATGCGCACCACGTCCGCCGATTCGGTGGTGACGGCTGCGGTGTCCAGCTCGGCGCTGCTTCCCTCCAGCTTTTCGAGGAACCGCAAAAAGCCGGAAAGGCCGCGGAAATCGGCCGTTTCATAGCGGCGGGCGTAATCGAGCAGCAGCAGGAGGTTCGCACGCCTCACTTCACCGTCCGTCATAGCCTGGGCCATGCAGAGATACCCCGTTTTTTGCAGGATGGCGCTGATGAGCTCATCCGCCGGTAACGTCACGGCGATCCGCCGGTATTCTTCGATGGTCCCGGCGGCCCGCTTCGCCGCTTCCATGCCCCCTTCTCCCGCACGCAGCAGCGCCGCGTAAAGCGGGGCCTTCGGAGCGCAGGCGCGGATATCGGCCACATCGTCCGGGTTGAGGCCGAAGATGGGAGAAAGCAGGCAGGCGAGCAGGGGGATATCCTGATCCGGGTTATCGATCACCCTAAGGAAGGAAAGCACCGTGCGGATTTCGGGCGCTTCTAAAAAGCCGCCCTTAGTGGTATACCAGGCGGGGATACCCGCCTTTTTCAGCTCGCGCTTGTAAATTTCCGCCGACCCCTTGCCGGAACGCAACAAAATGCAGCAGTCCCCATAGCGCAGAGGGCGCGGCTCCCCCGTGCGTTCATCGGCCACCGTTTCGCCCGCTTGCATCCGGCGGCGGATTTCCCCCGCGATGTGCCTCGCTTCCAGCACCTCGCTCTGCTCCCGGCTGCCGTTCTTATCGATCAGGTGCAGATGGGTGCAGGCCCCTTCCTTCGGCGCATAGGCCGCACGGGGCAGCAGGCGCTCTTCTTCGTTATACTCGATATCCCCCGTTTCCTTCTCCATGATGAGGGAAAAGAGGAAGTTTACATAATCTGTTATCCCCGCGCGGCTCCGGAAGTTGGCACCGAGCAGGATGACCGAGGGCTCTTCCCCGCCGCGGTAAGGGGAGAATTGCTCCCGGCGGGAGATGAAAATGGCCGGGTCGGCCTGGCGGAAGCGGTAAATACTCTGCTTTGCGTCTCCCACCATAAAGAGGCGCCTGCCCCCGCCGGAAACAATGTGGAAAATCTGATCCTGCAGGGCGTTCGTATCCTGGTATTCATCCACCAGCACCTCGCTGTATCTGGCGGCGATCTCCTCGGCCTCGGGAGTGAGGGAAAGGGAACCGTCTTCCCCGCGCGTAAGAAGCAGCTCTAAAACCTTATGCTCCACATCACTGAAATCGAGCACCCCGCGCTCGAGCTTGCGCTCTTCCAGGCGGCGGCCGTATTTGCGGACGGCCCCGGTCAGCACCCGCACCGGCTCCTTCATTTGCCGGAGCGTTTCGAGGATTTCCGCTTCGGGTGCGGAAATCCGGCGGCGCAGGGACGAAACGATTTCCTCCGCCGAATGCTTGGCGGCCAGGGCGAGGTCGTTTTTCTCCTTATCGTAACCGCGTTTGAGGGTTTCCCTTTTCGGGAACTGAAAGGACGAAAGGGCAATGGCGGCTTCATCCCACCCGCCGTGCTTCAGCACGCGGGAGATAACGGAAAGCTGCCGTGCCGCGTCTGCAAACGCATTCCCCCACGCGGCGTTCACCTTTTCATCAAAAACGAACGAACGAGCGGCCTGCTCGAGCAGGAGAGCCGCCGATTCGGCGGCGCGGGCACCATCCTCCCGCACGGCCGCGGCCCAGGCGCATTCGCTGAGCGCCGTAGCTTCATACATCCTCTCCGCCTTGTGGAGCCATTCCCCCGGAAAGGGAAGCGACATCACATAGCGGTGCAGCTCCCGGACCGTTTCCTGGAAGCTCTGGTCATCGTACGATGCGCCGAGCATATGGATGAGCTTCAAAAACGCCGGGGACTTTTGCTTATAAAGTTCTTCGAGCAGCTCTTCCATAGCCTGCTCCTCCAGCACATGGAGCACGCCTTCATCCGCCACCTTGAAATCGGGCGGGATGCTCTGCTTGTAAAAATACTCCCGCAGGAGGCTGAGGCAGAAGGAATCGATCGTGCCGATCGCCGCGTGAGACAGGAGGATCTGCTGCCGGGCGAGCCAGGCGTCTCCCGGATTTTTCCGGAGCTCTTCCTCGAGACGCAGGGCGATGCGGTCCCGCATTTCAGCCGCCGCGGCCTTGGTGAAGGTCACCACCAGGAGCCGGTCGGCGGGTACGGGATTTTCGCGGCCGGTCAAAATCCGGATAACCCGCTCCACGAGCACCGCCGTTTTTCCCGACCCCGCAGCGGCGGAAACGAGAAGCGTGCAGCCGCCCGCCTCAATTGCCTGCTTTTGTTCCTTCGTCGGCTGGAACGCCATCCGTTTCCTCTCCTTTCAGCGCCTTTTCGATTTCCTCCATGCTCATGGAAAGCACTTCTTCAAATTCCGTCTGGTCGTCCACGCCGCAGACCGCCGCGTAATCGCAGTACTGGCAGGCGGGCTTGTCCTTCCCGTTGACCGGAGTACGGCGGATATCTCCCGCGCGGAGGTGATCCGCCATTTGGAGGAGCAGGCGGCTGATATGCCGGTGCAACTCACGGAAAAGCTGCTCCGTAGCCGTGCGGTTCTGTTTCCCCACTTCGCCGGAGGCGTTGAGCTTTGCCGGGATATAACGGCCTAAGCCATCCCGCTCCATGCCGGCAATCACGGTGGAATCCCCCAGCACCAGGCCGCTCATGCGAAGCTCCGGAATGTAATTCGGGTCTTCGGGCGCTTCCTTGTCCGTTCGCACCGGGCGCTTCGCGGGCATGTATAAAATTCCCGCCGGACGCATGCCGCGAAACTTCGAATCCGCGTCTTCGGTCAGGGTGAATAAATATAACAGCATCTGCAGGTTGAAGCCGTGCAGCACATTTTCGAGGGAAAATTTCGTGCTCCCCGTTTTATAATCGACGATCCGCAGATAGGCCGCATCCCCGTCCCTCATCACGTCCACACGGTCGACGACGCCGTGCACCGCGATATCCGCCCCGCCGGGCGTGCGGATTTTCGCGGGCGTTACCGGGCCGTCTTCATGAATGGCGAGCTCAAACGCCACCGGCTCGAACCGGCTCTGCGCAAGCTCCGCCCCGATATGGCGCAGGAGCGCAAACAGCGTTTCCCGCAGGCGGCCGTAAAGATAGAGAAAACGCTCGCTTTTATCCCCCGCCCCACCCATGACCTCATCGAGGTAGCGGTCGAGCAGCTCGGTGATTTCACGCCGGAGGTCTTCGTCTGAAAGCGCAGCGATGCCTCTTCCCCCGTGCTTCTGCACCAGCTTTTCGAGCGCGTAATGGATGAGAGTGCCGCGCTCGAGCACATCCATCTCCGCAATTTTCCGGGGAGATGCTCCCACGCCGAATTTGCAGAAATAGGAGAACGGGCAGTGATGGTACCGCTCGATGCGCGTGGCGGAAAGGGATACCCGGTCGCCGTATAGCTTTTTTGCCCTTTCGGGCGAAAGGGCAAAATCGGTTCCCCTGGCGCTGCTTTCGATGCTACGGAGCTGATTTTGGCCCCCTTCCCGGCTGGAAAGCGCCGTGCGGAGACTGGCGGCAAGCTGCGTTTTGCCCTGGTATTCCCGCGCGTATAATTCAAACGCTCCCGTTTCCGTTTCGGCACGGCTGAGAATATCCTCCTGCTCGCGCACCACGCGGCAGCGTGGGAAAAGGGCGCGTATCTGCTGGACGATCAGCGACGGATTGAGGGCGTTTCCGGCGGAATCGGCCGCCGGGTAGGTGACGAACAGCAGCTCGGACGGCGCGGTGACCGCCGTATAGGCGAGAAAACGCTCCTTCAGCGCGGCTTCCTCCCTGTCGTCAAAAAGCTCCAGGCCGCGTTCCGAGAGCTTCCGGCGTTCTTCTCCCGTAAATAGGCCGCCCTCCTCCCCTTCGCGGGGGAACACGCCGCTGTTTGCGCCCGCCACGAACACGACCTTCGGTTTTGCCGGGCGTATCCGGTCGGCGTCCCCCAGCTGGACCTCGTCGATCTCCACGGGGATGTGGCCGAAATCGCAGGAGGAAACCACCAGCTCGAGGCGCGAGCGGTATTCGGGCAGGGTGAGCTTCCGCCCGCTGCAGACGGCGGCCGCCTGGTTCAAAAGTCGCATCATGAGCTCCCAGGCCGCGCGCTGGGTTTCCGCATCGTCCGGCAGGCCCTGCGCTTCCAGCTCTTTTGCGAGCTTTTTTAAATGCCGGGGCACCGCGCATTCCTGCAGAAAGGAAAAAACGGCGCCGCCGAATTCCTCCCCTGTGCGTTCCCCCGAAGTCCGCCGCCGGAAGGCGAGAAGCGGGGCCATCGCCTTTGCCCGCAGGAGGTTCAGCTCTTCGAGGTTTTTTTGATCGGCTTCGGTCGTTTCCGGTGTGAAGCCGCGCGGGTTTTTCTCCCATTCCGTAAGCCACGCCCGGCCGGTCAGCCGCCAGGTGTATGTATAGTTTTCGAGGCTGGAGACCTCCCCGGCGGAGAGGCCGGCGATCCCCGTTTTGAGAAGCTTTAAAATATCCTCTGTGCGGAACCCCTTTTCCACGGCGGAGAGGGCCGAAAGGATCAGCACGGCAAGCGGCTGCTGCACGAGCGGCAGGCGGCGGTCCACAAAGCAGGATACGCTGTATTTCTGAAAGGCCGCGAGCAGCACGCCCTTATAATCGGACGCATTGCGGCAGATGACGGCAAAATCGCGGTACCGGTAACCCTTTCCGCGGACGAGGCGGCGGATGGTGCGGGCGATGTAATCGGCTTCGTCGTATACGGTCTGCGCTTCGCACACGGTGATGCCCGGCGCGTCCTCCCCGAACGCGGGGGCGGAGGGCTCAAAAAAGCCCCGCTCGAGCGCGATGAGCTCCGGGCGGGCCGGGCGCTTCAGCTCCGTGAGGCAGACGGGGGCTTTCACCGGCACGTTTTCCTTTTTGGCGATTTCAATCAGCCGGCCCGCCGTTTTGCGGATCGGGCTGAACAGGAGCCGCCCTTCCCCCGAGAGGGAATCGGCTCCGAGCGTGATAATGGTTCGTTCCGCGCCCCGGATGATATGGGAAAGCACGCCCAGCTCCTGCGCGGTGAAATCCTTGAAGGAATCGGCAGCCACAACGCTTCCTCTGAAAAAATCGTGCTCCTGTAAGCCTTTCTCGAGGAGGGAAAGGTCGTCCTGCGGGTCGCGGAAGGCCCTTCCCACCGCTGCGTCGAACGACGCGGCAATGAGGGAGAGGTCGTAGATCTTATTTTTCAGGGCCGAGGGGGGCAGGGCCGCCCCTTCCCCTGCAAAGTCTTCCGGCGTGATGCGGCTGAATTTCAGCCGGGACGTAAAATCCACCATTTCCTGCACGAAGCCGGGCATATCGGTCTCGCGGCCGTAAAGCTTTAATTCCCCGCCGATTTCATGCAGGGCCTCGTACATGAGGAGCGACCGCGCGGCGTCGTCCAGACGCGTGCCCGCGCGCCCGCCGTATTCCCGGAAAAAGCGGTCGCACAGGCGCGTAAAGCTCAGCACCTCCACCCGCTGCGCCAGCCGGTTGCCGAGGCGCGTAAGGATATTCCGCTCGCTCTCAAAGGAATACTGTTCCGGCACGATCAGGATGATTTTTTCCGCATCCCCCCTCGCGCACTCGCCGAGGCGTTCATAAAGATATTCCGATTTCCCCGTGCCCACGCGGCCTAAAATCAGTTCCAGCATGTTCCCGTTCTCCCGTTTGCCGTTTTTACGGCAGCTAAAATGACTTATTAAAAATTATTTTATCATACTTTATCATGCTTTTCCCGTAGAATTTTATAAAAATATCCCCCTCCGGGTGCACCGCCCCAGATTGTACGGACAGCACAAAAAAGTCCCGATGCAGGAAATATTAAGTTTTAAGCGGAGTGGCGCAGCGTCAGCGGCGCCACTCCAGTTTTTAACTGGATACGCTCGTGGTTGTAAAAATAGACGAACTCATCAATGAGCTCTCTGGCCTGCTGGAATGTAGCAATCTTCTGCCGGTAGATGCATTCTGTCTTGAGGATGGAGAAGAAATTTTCAGCCAAGGCGTTATCATGGCAGTTTCCACGTCTTGACATAGAGGGCGTTATGCCGTATTCTTGAGTCAGGTTAAAATACCCCGGTGAAGTGTATTGAAACCCTTGGTCGCTGTGGAGCTGCAACTCCGCAGCGACTCTCTTTTTCTCTCTCCTCATAGCAAGACGGATGGTATCCAATACCAGATTCACTGTCTGTTGTGTAGCGGTCTTGTAGGCCACAATGCTGTTATCATAGAGATCCCGGATCATGGACAAGTAAAGGACACCTTGGCCGGTATGGATGTAAGAGATATCCGTGACCCACTTTGCGTTGG
>CAUBKG010000010.1 GCA_958436475.1 uncultured Clostridia bacterium | reverse complement strand
GGGGCGGCGACGTAAAAAGGAGGATTTAAAAATGGGAGCATTTTACATTTCAACCCACGCCACCCGTGGGGGCGGCGACCGCCCGAAAACGTGGATATCGGGGCCGGAGAAGTGATTTCAACCCACGCCACCCGTGGGGGCGGCGACAGTATATTTCCGCGCGCAGGCAAAACGTTCAGTAAATATTTCAACCCACGCCACCCGTGGGGGCGGCGACTCAAAATCAAAACAAAGTAGGAGGACAAAATCATATTTCGACCCACGCCACCCGTGGGGGCGGCGACAGCAAAAAGCATCAAAGTATCAGCTTTTCTTTCTGTTTTATTACAGCACATCACACAAAAATAATCAAGTGAAAAAAGCAAACTTTCTCTTTTCTTCCCTTTTTCCCTAAAAAAGCGGTGCGAAGGGAACCGGCATTTACCGATAGCTTTCCCTTCGCACCGCAACAAAAACCTCACTGATTCGTTTGATTTCTCCGGTATCCGAGATAATCCTCCAATATCATCACAGCGGCAACGGCGTCTACCACCGCTTTCCGTTTTTTGCCTCTCGTGTTGGTCACATTCAAAGCACTATGCGCGGCTATCGTGGTACAGCGTTCGTCGCGCAGCACGACCGGCAGGCCGGTTATATCCTTCAGCCTCTGCGCAAATTCTTCATAGAGAACCGCTCTCTCGCCGATGGTGCCGTTCATATTCCTCGGATATCCCATCACCAGCTCTTCCGCCTTTTCTGATTCCGCCAGCTCCTTTATTTTTTCAAGGAGGATCTCCCTATCCTTCTCATGAATCACTGTGAGGGGAGATGCCAAAAACTCTGTGGGATCGCACACTGCAATGCCGGTTCGGGCGTCTCCCAGATCGATTGCCATGATCTTCATGCGTTTTCTCCTCACTCATTGAAAGTGCGCCGCGGTTCCTTCGCCGCCCCTGCGCCACCAGGTCTGCTTGGAAAACGTGGAAATTTCATCATTTAAATGAGAGCTGTCGTTCATCCGGACAATAGACGGTGCAAGCTCTTCATCCAGCTCTAAGATGCTGATGGCGGTGTTATCGCACCAGTCGATCTCGTTGAGCCTTTCGATCGGCAGGCCGGCCGCCCAGCAAAGCAGGTTGCGTATGGCGCATCCGTGCGACACCACACAGACAGACTGCCCCGCATGCCGCCGGGCAATTTGCTGAATCGTCGTACAGACACGCTCCCGCACCTCGCGCATGCTTTCGCCGCCGTCCGCCTGGAAATTCCATGGCTCTTCATACCAACGGCGGGCCATTTCGGGATATAGCTCCGGCAGCTGTGTCCAGGGCTTTCCTTCCCAGCAGCCTCCGTCTATCTCCATCAGTCCACGGTCGAGCTGAAGCGCTAAGTCCTTTCCCCGAATCGCCGCCATGGCTGTTTTCTGCGCGCGGATCAGCGGGCTCGAATAGGCGGCGTCGAAGGAAAGGCCTTCGCAGCACGCAGCCAGCGCCTCCAGCTGTTTTACACCGTTTTCGCTGATATCCGCATCGGTGTGCCCCTGAAACAGGCGTTTATAATTTCCCATTGCCTCGCAATGGCGTATCACTGTCAATCTGGTTTTCATGCTGTCAACCCCATATTTTCAACTGCCCCGTAAGCGCGGAAACCGACGCTATTTTCTCCCGGTCGAGATAATCGTTGAGCCCTTCGGCGATTTTCACCGGGGCATAAGGATCGGTAAAGACTGCCGTGCCGACCTGCACGGCGGAGGCGCCCGCGAGCATCATCTCGACAGCGTCTTCCCACTTGGAGATGCCTCCCATACCGACGATCGGGAGCTTTACGCGGGAATACACTTCCCACACCATGCGCACCGCCACCGGGAACACGGCCGGGCCGGAAAGCCCGCCTGTATTGTTCCGCAGGATGGGTCGGCGGGTCTTGATATCGATCCGCATGCCGGTGAGGGTATTGATGAGCGAAAGCGCATCCGCTCCCTCCGCCTCCGCGGCCAGGGCGATTTCCCCGATGCTCGTAACATTGGGGGAAAGCTTTACCATGAGCGGCTTTTTGCAGCGCCTGCGCACTTCGCGTGTGATATTCCCAACGCTTTCACACGAAGTGCCGAAACCGATGCCGCCGAGCTTCACATTCGGGCAGGAGATGTTCATTTCGATCATATCGATATCCGTATCAGAAAGGCGCTCCGCCATTTCGCAGTAATCTTCCACCGTGTTTCCGGCGATATTTGCAATTATCGCCGTTCCCTGCTCCTTCAGCCAGGGAAGCTCCTCCCGGATAAAGGCATCCACGCCCGGATTCTGGAGCCCCACGCTGTTGAGCATGCCGGCGGGCGTTTCCGCAATGCGGGGCGGCGGGTTGCCGTCCCTCACATGCAGAGTGGTGCCCTTGCAGGAGATGCCGCCGAGCTTTGCAAGGGGATAAAGCTGTGAATATTCCCGGCCAAACCCAAAGGTGCCGGACGCCATAATGACCGGGTTCGAAAACTCCACGCCAGCCACAGTCACTTTCATATCCGCCATTAAAACACAACCTCCTCCGCACGGAATACCGGCCCGTTTTTACAAACATGCCCGTAATACTCCCTGCCGTTTTCATCCCGCAGACGGCAGGCGCAGCCGAGGCAGGCGCCAACGCCGCAGGCCATACGCTGTTCTAACGATACTTCGCAGGGAATTCCGTATTGTTTGGCAAGAGACGCGATTTTTTCCAGCATAACAAGCGGGCCGCAGGCGCAAATGAGGCTGCAGGGCTTTTCCTCCAGGCGTTTTTGAAGAAGGCCGGTCACAAAGCCCTTGGTTCCAAGCGTTCCGTCGTCGCTTGCTAGAAGGAGATTCTCGGTATGGAGGGCAAAATCCTTCGTCAATACCGCCGCGCCCGCCGTGCGGAAGCCGAGCACCGCATCGCACGAGGCAACCGATTTCGCCCCCTCGAGCAGTGGCGGCACACCGATGCCGCCACCCACAAATACAACATGCTCCATACTCTTATCCAGCGTGAAGCCGTGGCCTAAGGGTGCGAGGACATCCAGCATTCCCCCGGCCGAAACCTCGGAAAGCCAGCGGGTTCCCTCCCCCCTGACTTCGTATACCATGCGCAGGGTGCCCTCGTCCCGGTCGATTTCGCAGAGGGAAATCGGGCGGCGCAGCGTTTTTTCCGCACACCGGATATCCGCAAACTGCCCGGGAGCAGCCTTTTCCGCCGCCTCCGGGAAGCTTACCACCAAATCATAAAAGCCCTCGGCGATTTTTTCATTTTTTATTACAGGTACTTCACGTTGCAAAAAGCCCATAATCAGAATTTCTCCGTTTCTTTAGATCGCTGTAATGTTCACAAGCTCCACATCCTCAATGGTCTTGTCCATATGCAGGCAGGAGAGCAGGGCGTTCGCCGTATCGAGCGAGGTAAGGCACGGGATGGCGCGTTCCACCGCCTTGCGCAGGATGCGGACATTGTCTTTCTCCGGCTGGCGGCCTGTGTCCGAGGTGGCAATAACGTAATCCACCTTGCCGCTTTCGAGCAGCGTGAGGGTGTTGGGCGTACCCTCGTGGATTTTCATGACCGGCTCGGCATGGATGCCGTTTTCCCCGAGGAATTTCGCCGTGCCGCGGGTGGAATAGATGGTGAAGCCGAGCTCTTCAAACCCGCGTGCAATTTCCAGCGCTTCGTTCTTATCCTGATTTTTGACGGTGATGAGCACGCCGCCCTGTTTTTTCATTTTGTACCCCGCGGCAATCAGGCCCTTGAGAAGCGCATCCTGAAAGCTGTGGGCGATGCCGAGCACCTCGCCGGTGGATTTCATTTCCGGCCCGAGCTGGATATCCACATCGTGCAGCTTTTCAAAGCTGAACACCGGAACCTTGACCGTGACGTAATCCCCCTCCGGATAGAGCCCCGTTCCATAGCCCATGGAGCCGAGCTTCTGCCCCAGCATACAGCGGGTGGCAAGATCGACCATCGGCACGCCCGTTACCTTGCTGATATACGGCACGGTGCGGCTCGAACGGGGATTGACTTCGATCACATAGACCTCGTCGTGATAAATAATGTACTGGATATTGACAAGGCCCACGACGTTCAGCGCCTTTGCAAGCCGGCCGGTATAATCGATAATGGTCTGCTTCTGTTTTTCGGTGATGGAACGCGCCGGGTAAACGGAAATGGAATCTCCCGAATGCACGCCCGCGCGCTCGATATGCTCCATGATGCCGGGAATGAGGAAGCTTTCGCCGTCGCAGATGGCGTCTACCTCAACCTCGGTGCCCATCATGTATTGATCGATCAGCACGGGATTTTCAATTTCGTGAGACGTGATAATGCCCATGTATTCGGTAACGTCTGCATCGTTATAGGCAATGATCATGTTCTGGCCGCCCAGCACATAGGAAGGCCGGAGCAAAACCGGATAGCCCAAGCGATTTGCGGATGCAAGCGCTTCTTCCGTGGTAAACACCGTTTCTCCGGACGGGCGCGGGATTTCGCACTGCTCCAGCAGTTCATCGAACCGCTCGCGGTCTTCGGCGGCATCGATACTGTCTGCACTGGTGCCGAGGATATTGACGCCCAATTTCGTCAGATGCCGTGCCAGCTTGATGGCCGTTTGGCCGCCGAACTGCACCACCACGCCCCACGGCTTTTCCACTGCCAGAACGGATTCCACATCCTCGGGGGTCAGCGGGTCGAAATAGAGGCGGTCGGAGGTATCAAAGTCGGTAGAAACGGTTTCGGGGTTGTTGTTTGCAATGATCGCTTCACACCCGCATTCCTTGAGCGCGCGCACACAGTGCACGGAGCAATAGTCGAACTCGATCCCCTGCCCGATGCGGATGGGGCCGGAGCCGAACACGAGGACCTTCCTTTTATCGTTCTTTCGTTCGTTAATATAGATCTCCGCTTCGTTTTCCTCATCCCAGGTGGAGTAGAAATAAGGCGTTTCCGCATCGTATTCCGCCGCGCAGGTATCCACCATCTTATATACCGCCGCGCGGTGGATGGGAGGCTTCTGTTTTGAGAGGCGCTCGATGGTGGAGTCGAGGAAGCCCATATGCTTTGCGCGCATATACAGCTCTTCATCCAGCGTGGCTTTGCCCAGCTCCTGTTCCATATCGGTAATGTTTTTCAGCTTGGAAAGGAACCAGTAATCGATCTTCGTGATATCGTAGATTTCCTTTGCGGGGATGCCGCGGCGGAGCGCTTCGCATACCACAAAAATACGCTCATCGTCCGAATTGGAAAGGAGGCTGCGGATTTCCGTTTCCGGCTTTTCCGCAAGCTTCGGCAGGCGCGGGGTATCGAGCCCCAGCTCCACCGAACGGACGGCCTTCATAAAGGCCAGCTCAAAGCTCGTGCCGATGGACATGATTTCACCCGTCGCCTTCATCTGGGTGCCGAGGGTGCGTTTCGCATAAACAAATTTATCAAAGGGCCATTTCGGGAATTTCAGCACGCAGTAATCCACCGCCGGCTCATTGCAGGCAAAGGTGGTGCCGGTCACAGCGTTCGTGATTTCATCCAGGTGATAGCCGATGGCGATCTTCGAGGCAACCTTGGCAATGGGATATCCCGTGGCCTTGGAGGCGAGCGCCGAGGAACGGGATACGCGCGGGTTCACTTCGATAACGGCGTATTCCTCGCCATCCGGCCGGAGGGCAAACTGCACGTTGCAGCCGCCTTCCACGCCAAGCGCGGTCACGATATTGAGCGCGGCGGAGCGCATAAGGCCGAGCTCCTTATCGGTGAGGGTCTGCGCGGGCGCGATCACGATGGAATCGCCCGTGTGGATGCCCACCGGGTCGATATTCTCCATGCTGCACACGGTAATGCAGTTGCCCATGGAATCGCGGATGGCTTCGTATTCGATTTCCTTCCACCCGGCGATGCACTTTTCAATGAGGACCTGATGGATCATGGACGCGCGCAGGCCGTTTTCCGCCGTTTCGCGCAGCTCCGCTTCGCTGTGGCAGAAGCCGCCGCCCGTACCGCCGAGCGTGTAAGCCGGCCGCACGACGACCGGATAGCCGATTTCCTCCGCAAAGCCCACGCAGCCTTCCACATCTTCAAACACCTTGGAGGCGATGCAGGGCTCGCCGATGGCTTCCATGGTATCTTTAAACGCCTGGCGGTCCTCCGCCTTGCGGATGGTTTCGGGGTTGGCGCCGAGCAGCGTTACGCCATGGGCTTCGAGGAATCCGTCTTCCGCGAGGGAAATGCCGAGGTTGAGGCCCGTTTGCCCGCCGAGGGTGGCGAGGAGGCTATCCGGCTTTTCTATTTCGATAATGCGCTCCACAGCTTCCTTTGTGAGCGGCTCTATGTAAATTTTATCCGCCATGGCCTTATCGGTCATGATGGTGGCGGGGTTGGAATTCACTAAAACGACCTCCAGCCCCTCTTCCTTCAGGGCGCGGCAGGCCTGTGTTCCCGCGTAATCGAATTCGGCAGCCTGGCCGATGACGATCGGGCCGGAGCCGATCACGAGCACCTTTTTGATATCTGTACGTTTCGGCATCTTATTTGCCTCCCTTCAGCATGGCTGCAATTTCATCAAAAATCCAGGCGGTATCCTGCAGGGGATGCCCGTCTGCCGGCATAAACTGAACAGAAAAGCCGGGGAACTTTTTATACCGCAGGCCTTCCACCGTTTTATCGGTCACGTTTTCCATGATGACCTCCGCCGTTTCCCTGTCTTTTTCCTCCGGAACCACGTCATACGCATGGTTTTGATCGGTAATCATCAGCTTGCCGGTGGAAAGGATGCGCACCGGCTGGTTGGAGCCGCGGTGCGGGTGCGCCATTTTGGAATACCGGATGCCGTTCGCAATGGCAAGCACCTGATGGCCGAAGCCTACGCCGAACACTGGCTTGCCGCTGCGGCAGAATTCCGCCACATTTTCAATGATGCCCTTGTGCTCGTCCGGGTCGCCGGGGCCGTCGGAAAGGAGGATGCCGTCGAACCCTTCTTTTAAAATATCCGAAGCGGGCGTAAAGGCGGGGAACAGCTTCAGCGAAACGCCGCGGCTGAGCAGCCACTGGAACATGGCGCGCGGGGTTCCGTAATTCACCACCGCGAGACGGCTGCATTCCTCTTCCGCCTTATATTCCTCCGGAGCCTTCATGGTGACCGCTTCGATGGCTCCATGGATGCTGAACCGGCTGATTTGCTCCATCAGGGTATCCAGGTCATCAATGGATTCGGTAATGGCGCCCTTGATATATCCTCCGTCCCGCAGGATGCGGGTCAGCCGGCGGGTATCGATGCCGCAGAGGCCCACGATGCCGCGTTCCCGCAGGTATTCATCCAGCGTTACACGGTTGCGGATATCGGTCGGCTCGTCGCACCATTCGCGGACGATATACCCGTTTGCCATGATCTGCGAATCCGCATCGAGGTCAACGCCGCGGTTTCCCACGAGCGGATAGGTCTGCACCACGATCTGGCCGTAATAGGTCGGGTCGGTGAGCAGCTCCTGATAGCTTGCGGTGCTGGTATTGAACACCACCTCGCCCGCGATCGTGCCTTCCGCCCCCATGGCGCGGCCTTTGAATATTTCGCCGTTTTGAAGGACCAGGTATGCCGTCTTCCTCTCTTTGGACAGTGCCATTCTAACTTCCCCTTTCTATCTTGAAAAAGCAGCGTTTTTATTTGATGGCCGCCGTGATTTCCTCGCGCATGCGGACAGCCTCCCGGCGGGCGGCCTCCGCGTAGTCGCACGGCTTACAATTTTCTTCCCTCTGGTAAGCGCACATCAGGGCGCGGGAGGAATTGATAATAGCGCCGAGGCCGTTTTGGTCGAACGCCGGGGCAACAGACTGCGCCGAACCGCCCTGCGCGCCGTAACCCGGCACGAGGAAGAAGGTGTGCGGCAGAGCCTCCCGAAGCTCCTCGAGCTGCGCGGGGTAAGTGGCTCCCACCACTGCGCCGACGCCGCTGTAACCATATTTTCCAGGCAATTCCCTGCCCCATTCTTCACACCAGTTTCCCATTTCCGCATACACCGGAACATCGCCGATCTGCTGGTTCTGGAGCTCTCCCGAAGAGGGGTTGGAGGTTTTCACAAGTACAAAAATGCCCTTATCCTTTTCCCGGCAGGCCGGGAAAAGCGGCGTGATGCCGTCTGAACCGAGATAGCCGTTTACAGTGAGTGCGTCCGCATGAAATGCCTCATAGGCTTCGTTGAGCACTTCCGTTTCGCCTAAAAAGGCCTTGGTATAGGCTTCCATGGTGCTGCCGATATCGTTTCGCTTGCCGTCTGCAATCACGAACATGCCCTTTTCCTGCGCATAGGAAATCGTCCGTTCCAGGGCGCGCATGCCGTTCCAGCCGTACATTTCATAATAAGCGCACTGTGGCTTTACGGCCGGGACGATATCGCAGAGGGCGTCTATCAGCCCGCAGTTGAACTGATACAGCGCCTCCGCCGCTCCCTCCAGGGTCACGCCGTGTTCGGCAAAGGCCTTGGATTTAATTTCGAGCGGAATATAATCGAGCTTGGGGTCCAGCCCGGCTACCGTTGGATTTCCGGTTTTTTTGATTTTTTCGATCAGTCGGTCAAAAGACATACTGCACTCTCCCTCTCTGTTTTTATCTTTGATATACCAGCTCTCCGCGGCAGATGGTCGCCCGCACACGGCCGGTCAGCGCCATTCCGCCGAAGGGGGTGTTTTTCGATTTGCTGTGGAGCTCCTCCGGGCGGACCGTCCATTCTTCATGTGGATCAAACAGCACGAGGTCGGCCGGAGCGCCGGGGGCAAGCGTGCCGCCCGGGATATGCAGGAGCCTCGCCGGGGTGGAAGACATCATTTCGATCAGCCTCCCTATGGAAACGAGCCCCGTTTTCACAAGCATGGTGTGCGCCAGGGCAAGCGATGTTTCGAGGCCCACGATCCCATTGGGAGCATGGAAAAAATCCGCCTTGTCCGCCGCCGAATGAGGCGCGTGGTCGGTGGCGATCACATCGATGGTACCGTCCGCAATCGCACGGCGGATGGCTTCCCGGTCTTCCCCCGTGCGCAGAGGCGGATTCATGCGGTAATTCGCATCCTGTTTCAGAAGTTCTTCTTCCGTGAGGGTAAAATAATGCGGCGCCGTTTCTGCGGTGACCCGCACGCCCCGCTTCTTTGCCTCGCGGATGCATTCGCAGGCTTCCTTTGTGCTGACATGCGCGATATGGACGGCGCAGCCTGCACGCTCTGCAATCGCGATTTCCCTCGCCGTGGCAAGGTTTTCCGATTCTCTCGGCATTCCCTTCACACCGAGCTGTTTTGAAACGTTTCCTTCGTTGATAATGCCTCCCGCGACCAGGGGCAGGACCTCGCAGTGGGAGGTGACGAAGAGGCCCTCGCGCCCGGCGGCGCGCATGCCTTCTTCCATCATCTCTTCCGTTTCCACCGGGCGGCCGTCGTCCGTGACCGCCACTGCGCCCGCCTGCTTCAATGCGCGGTAATCGCACAGCTCGCGGCTTTCCAGCCCCTTTGTAATGGCGGCCGCGGGGTATACGCGCGCTTTGGCCTTTTCCGCTTTTTCGAGGATATACCGGATCACCTCGGGGGAATCGGCGGTGGGACTCGTGTTCGGCATGCAGAGCAGCGAAGTTACGCCGCCGGCCGCAGCCGCTTCGCAGCCGGTGAAAATATCTTCCTTATAGGTTTGCCCGGGATCGCGCAAATGCACATGGATATCAATAATGCCCGGGCAAGCAAGGAGGCCTTCGGCTTCCACGATGCTTGCCTGAGCATTGATTTCATTTCCTATTTGAGCAATGACGCCGTCCGATACGAGAATATCAGATACGGCATCGTATTTCTGGAGCGGATCCACGATTCTGGCATGGCGGATGAGTATGTTTCCCATCTTTTTACCTCCCCGTTCCGTAAAATGGACAAAATTTTTTGCTGCGTCCCGCAGCAAAAGCGCCGTGCGGCGGGCAGCCCGTTTTACAGGCTGCCGGTCACACTTTTTATATCCTTTTAATTATACAGGACAAAGTAAATTTTGTAAAGATAAACAAATGCATTTCTCGCCCGGATACGTGCAGAAAGTCTAAAAGCCGTGCAGCAGAAAAGACTGCGCCACCGCAAGGACCTCCCGCGTCCAGTACACGCCCAGCAGGGAAAACGGCGTGCGGCAGCTATAAGGCGAGGATGCGATTCCCAGCTCCTGGGCGAACCGCTCCGCCCGGTATTGGTGGTAACCGTCCGAAACGATCACCATGCGCTCAGGCAGGCGGTATCTCTCAATCAGCTCCACAGAAAATCGAATGTTTTCATATGTATTTCTGGCGTCCGGCTCCATGTAGATCCGGTGCTCCGCAATGCCCTTTTCCTTTAAATATTTTGCCATAACGACAGCTTCCAATGTGGTCCAGTCGTCCGCCTTTCCGCCGGTAACGATGCAGGGCGCTTCCGGATGCTCGTTCAAGTACTCCACGGCGGCATCGAGCCTCGCCTGCACCGACCGGCTCGGCCCGGACCGATTCACCTTCCCTCCCAGCACGACGACCGTTGCATCGGAAGAAAACGCGGGATGGCTTGCCGCAACAAACATCCGGCAGGTAACATATCCGCAGAACAGGAATGCCGAAAGGCAAACGGCAAAAAATGTTATGGAAACAAGCCTCGCAAGCGGGCGCGGCATACGCGGGCGAACGGAATCCCAGCGCCAGAGCGCGGGCAGCAGCAGAGCGGTAACGGCGGCGGGGCCGTAAACAAAAAGGCTCAGCTTCGAATCGGTCATGGCGAACAGGCACCAGACCGAAAGCAAAATCAGAAACGCGGAAAGCGCACACTTGAGCATTGCCGCAATATTGCCGTCCCGTTCATGCCGCCGTTTGAAGGCGGAAAAGTCCATTTCGGGCTCGAGCGTCAAAAAAGCAAGCTCGGGTGAATTGTGGATGCGGAAGCCCAGCTTGCTTTTTCCAAATCCGCGGGTGATATACATAACGGTTTTGCCCCGGATAAACACGCCGGAATCGTATTTCGGAAAAGGAACGAACCCCGGCGCCGCAATTCCCTTTCCGTCTGGAAGGCGGCAGAAGCCCCCGTGGATGTGGCCGGAAAGAACGATATCCGCGCCCCAGTCCGCGAGTGCCGGAAACCATTTGGGGTCGTGTGCGAGCACAACCACATTTTCGGATTTCGGGCACTCTCCGATAAAGCGGCGCACATCCTCTTTTTTCGGCCTGCGTGTTTTTGTGTAGGTATCGAGGCCGTAAAGCAGGATCGTCTGCCCCTTCAGCCGGAGCTGCACAAAGCTGTTTTCCAGAACCACAACGCCTCTCTTTTGAATCTCCTCCAAAAAGTGCGTGATTTTCGGATAGCAGCGTTCGCGGCTCTGAATCTCATGGTTTCCGAGGCACATATAAACCGGAACGCGGCCCTTGAGGCCGTCTAAAAAATCCAGGAACGGCGTTCCGTCTTCCCGGTACTTATCGAACACGTCTCCCGTAACGAACAGCGCATCCGGCCGGCCCCGCAGCACGGCAACAGCAAGTTCTTCGTTCTTATACCCGTACACCGCCTCGTGCAGATCGCCCAGATGGCAGATGGTTACACCCTCCGCTATAGAATACAGCGGCAACCCTTCGTGCGTAACACAAAATTTACTTTTCATCCCTTGTATCCTCTATTCCCATTGTAATGCCCCAATAAAAATGCAGGGCCGCCGGAGCGCCCATCCGCAGCGGGCGGCTTCGGGGGCCGAAAAAGGTGAGTCAAAGCAAAAGGATTCTGTTTTATTGTTTCTGCCCCGCGGCGGAGGCAGCTCCCTCGCCGGCTGGCGTGTTTTTCGGAAGAAAGGGCAGAATCCGGCGGTTGACCCGAACTGCGTCATATGTCTTTTTAGCCTGGATCCGCGCGGTAAACTTTACTCCGCAGGTCTGGCAGCAGAAATCCGCAAAAAACGCATTGTTTTTCTTGCGCCATTTGCTGATGCGGCGCGCCTGCCTTCCGCATTCCTGGCAGCGGAAACGGAGATGCTTGCGGTCGATTTCCTCGCTGTTGATGTCTGTGATGAACTGGTTTTTAAAAAGCATGCGCCGGTAAAATTCCGGTTTGGAAGCATCCCGCACGAATTCCGGAAACCGCTTTGCATCGTACATCTTCTGAAAACAGCGGGCTTCGATGATACTGTCGTCCAGAGCGGAATGCTGCTGGAGATCGTACACCGGAACGGAAATCTGCTCCGCAAAGGCCGCAAGCCCCACTTGCTGGGCAAGCGGAAGCCACTGCAGCGTCTGGCAGTATTTCTGAAGGTCCACATACTTTTTTAAAAATGGAATTGCTTCGGCTGCCGGATCGTAATACTGGTAATTCTCCAGCAGAACGTGGAGATCGGTGTTGCTCCACGTCATCACGACTGTGTCAGACGAGCCGACCCACCGTGAAAACTTAGCCATCACCCGGGAAAAAGGCTGCCCGTTTTTTATATCTGAAAATTCCAGATTCGTAAGCTCCGCCACCTTACTGCAGAGCTTTTTTGAAATCTGTGCCCCCACATAAGCCTGAAAGGTATCATCCAGCGTCCGGTCTTCTTTGAGGCGGACGGCGCCAACCTCTATGATCTCATTGAAATACTTTTTCTTTTTCTTGCTGAAGGTCACGTTCCATTCGAGGTCGAGGATAACATACTGCATAAAAATAATCCCTTCGTTGTTTCCGCTGCGGCTTACAGCCCCAGAAGCCGCGCCGCGTTGCCGCCGAGGATGGCAGCCTCCTGCTCCGCCGAAAGCTCCAGGCTCCGGATGAACCGGATTTCATTATGGGTGCCGCTCCAGGGAAGATCGCTTCCAAGGAGCACCTTATCCGCCCCATGGTTCAGGATGATGCGGCGCGCATGCTCCCGCGGCATACGGCCGTAGGAAAAAGCGGTGTCCAGGTATACGTTTTGCCCCACGAGATACCTTTCCACATCGTACCAGCAGAGATAGGCCCCCATATGCGCCGCCACCACCGGCGCCCCGCCGAATTCCGGCAGCGCCCGGAGAAGGCGCTCCGGGGTGCAGTGCACCGGCTCAAAGTATTCGATATCCACACCCGAATGGAATACCGTAATCATTCCGAGCTCCGCCGCCCTCCGGTAAATAGGGAACACTGCCGGATCATCCACGAAAAACTTCTGGTAATCGGGGTGGAGCTTGATGCCCTTGATCCCCGCAGCCCTCAGCCGTTCGAGCTCCTCCAGAGCATCCGGCGCGCCGGGAAAAACAGAACCGAAGGATACAATGGGCGCACGGTTCATGGCAATAGCGAAATCATTGACGCTGTGCTGCTGCCTCTCATTGGTGGCAATGTTGAGGAGAACGCAGCGATCCACATCGTGCTTTGCCAGATAAGCTTCGAGCGATTCCGACGTACCGTCTGTATATGGGGCGAGGTTGCCGGCGTTGCGCTGCAGCACTCCCATCGCCTTTTCCGCTATTTTCCGGGGAAATGCGTGTGTATGAAAATCAATGACCATGGCTTTGCCTTCTTAACACAAATTATTTCCGGAACGCCTGCTTCATGCGCAGTTCCTTCGAAAGCACCTTCTTGCGAATGCGGATGCTTTTGGGTGTGATCTCCACCAGCTCGTCGTCTTTGATGAATTCAAGCGACTGCTCGAGGCTGAGAACCATGGGGGGAGTGAGCTTGAGCGCATCGTCCGAGCCCGCCGCGCGCATGTTGGTGACATGCTTTTTCTTGCAGACATTGCAGACGATATCCTCGCCCTTTGCGTTTTCGCCCACGACCATACCTTCGTAAACCGAAACGCCCGGGCCCACAAACAGTGTGCCGCGGTCCTGCGTGTTGAAGAGGCCGTAGCCGGTGGTTTCCCCTGTTTCATGCACGACGATGGAGCCGTTGTTCCGGCGCTCAAAATCGCCCTTAAAGGGCTCGTAGCCATAAAACACGTGATTCATGATGCCGTTCCCGTTGGTATCGGTCAGGAACTCCGAACGGTAGCCCATCAGGCCGCGCGCGGGAATTTTAAATTCCAGATGGGAAACACCCGTTTCTCGCGTGCCCATATTGACGATCTCCGCCTTGCGGGAACCGAGCTTCTCCATGATGGCGCCCACATAATTTTCCGGCGTTTCAATCATGAGCAGCTCGATCGGCTCGCATTTCACGCCGTCTATCGTTTTATAAATCACATCCGGGCTCGTTACCTGGAATTCATACCCCTCGCGGCGCATGGTTTCGATCAGGATGGAAATATGGAGCTCGCCGCGGCCGGACACCTTGAACGTATCGGGCGAATCGGTTTCCTCCACCCGCATGCTCACGTTGGTTTCGATTTCCTTAAAAAGGCGTTCGCGCAGATTGCGGGAGGTGACGAATTTTCCTTCCCGCCCGGCAAACGGGCTGTTGTTTACCATAAAGTTCATGGAAATGGTTGGCTCGTCGATCTTGACGAAGGGCAGCGGCTCGATATGCTCGGGGTCGCAGATGGTCTGCCCGATATTGATATCCGCAATGCCGGAAACCGCAACGAGTTCCCCAAGGGACGCTTCCTCCGCTTCCACGCGGCGGAGCCCCTGGAAGGTATACAGCCGGTTTACTTTGGCGCGCACCGGGTCTTTCCCTTCTTCGCACAGCATCACCTGCTGCCCGGTTTTGATCGTGCCGCGCTCCACGCGGCCGATGCCGATGCGTCCCACATAATCGTCATAATCGATGTTGGAAAAAAGCACCTGCGTGGGTCCGTCCGTTTCCCCTTCCGGCGCGGGAATGTGCTCCAGGATGGCGTCGAACAGCGGGCGGATATCGCCGCTGCGGTCGTCCGGATCGAGGGAAGCGTAACCGTCTCTCGCGGAGCAGTATATGATCGGGAATTCGATCTGGTCGTCGTTCGCGCCGAGCTCGATGAAGAGGTCCAGCACTTCGTCAATCACCTCGGCGGGGCGTGCGTTCGGCCGGTCGATCTTATTGATGACGACAACCGTCTTCTTGCCCAGCCCCAGTGCCTTTTTCAGCACAAAACGGGTCTGCGGCATACAGCCTTCGAACGCATCTACCAGAAGCAGAACGCCATCCACCATCAAAAGGATGCGCTCCACTTCGCCACCGAAGTCTGCATGGCCCGGAGTATCCACAATATTGATCTTCACGTCCTGATACATGACGGACGTATTCTTTGCCAGAATGGTAATGCCGCGTTCGCGTTCGAGGTCGTTGGAGTCCATCACGCGCTCCTCCACCTGCTCGTTGGTACGGAACGTACCGCTCTGCCGGAGCATCTGGTCGACCAGCGTTGTTTTGCCGTGGTCAACGTGCGCAATGATTGCTACATTTCGAATATCATTTCTTTTTCCCACAATTCCACCCTTTTCAACTCAATAAATGACTAATTATTAATTTTACCATCAATTATAAATTAATCAAGGCGTATCTTCTGATTTTTTGCTTTGACACAGATATACGCAAACTGCGGCGGCCGTTGGGCGGCCGCCGCAGTTTCGATTATGGCTCCGTTACGGTCAGCGTGCGTTTGCCGCTTGCATAGCTCACGGCGACCTTCACATCGCCTACCTTGCAGGCGGAGGAATATCCGACGTCTTCCCTTTCCGCGGCTTCAAGCTTCATCAGCTTCCCTGCCCGCGCAAGCTCCTCCGGGTCGCTCGTGTACGCGGTGAGGATGGCTCCTGCATAATCCCGCCATTCTTCCGCATTCCCAGTGGATTCGCAGGAGAAAGACGCAACCTTTCCCTTTTCATCGCACGAGACCGAAATCCGGATGTTTTCCGCCGGGGCGGCGGCATATTCTTTCGCATCTTTTCCGGATTTTTCAAACGCTTCGATTTCCGGAACGCCTGCACTTTGAAAACTGCTGTTCAGCCGGGCCTGCAGCGCTTCCGGCGCTTCCCTTCCGTCCTTCTGCGCAGAAGAACCGCAGGCGGCGAAACTCAACGCTGTGAAAAGACTTAAAAAAATCAAAATCAGCCGCTTTTTATTTTTCATCGTGTTTTTTCTCCTTCCGCCGTTTCCGGGCGTTTTTCAGTTCGTTCAGATATTCGTCAAACCGCGTGGAGCGGATGCGGGGGAATTCGGTAAGGAACTGGCTGTGCAGCACATTCTTTTTGCTCAAAAGGGTTTCCCACTGGATTTTCTGCAGCTTCAGGGAATGCTCCGCCTCGCGCTTTTTGAGGTCGTCCAGCGCGCTTTCGATCCGCTCGGAAAGCTCCGCCATGGAAGCGCGCAGCTTGTTCATCCGGCTAAGCACGCCATTGAGCGTAACGATGGAGAGGACAGACATTACCACATCCGCAAGCAGCAGCCCCAAAAAGAGATAGGCGGCGAGATCCTGCGCGGCTTCCGGCAGCCGGAGCACGAGCGATTCGATCCCGCGGTGAAGCAAAAAGGTGAGTGCTACGGAGAGAGCTCCCCAGAAAAGCGAACAGCGCAGGCAGATATAGCCGTGGAGCTGAAACCGCCTGCAGGAATAATCCCACCAGCGTGTGTGGAACAGGGACTCCAGCGCCCAGCCGGTCAGGTATTCGAGTGCGGTCGTCACCGACATGCCGACGAAGAACACCAGAACGGCGCTGAAATCCACCGGCCGGCAAAACAGGAGGATGAACAGCGCACCGAAACCATAAATCGGGCATAAGGGGCCGTAAAGCATCCCTCTCTGTGCAAACTTTTTCTGGCTCACAGAGACGATGCAGGTTTCCATAGCCCAGCCGAGAACACTGTAAATCCCAAAAAACAGCACGAGTTGGCTAAACGAATAATCGCGAAAAATAGAAAGCATCGGTTCACCGCCAACAAATCATTTTTTGAAGCATGCCTTCATTATAGCCCCTTGCCCTCGCCCTGCCAAGTGGATATTTATAAAAGCGCCCGTCCGGCTGCGGACGGGCGCTTAAAACAAGAGGATTATTCTTTATAAAACACAGCGATTCCCGCTGCGCCCGGGCCGACATGCGTTCCCACCACGGAACCGATATCCTGAAAATAACAGGGGGCGTTTTTCAGCTCCGGAATCTCGGCTTTCAAATATTCCTCCAGCTCGCGCCCCGCCTGCGGGGCGTTCGTGTGGCCGAACACGCAGGGCTTCGTATAATCAACCTCGTGCGTCTGAAGGATTTTTTTGATCTGCTCGTATCCCTTCTGCATACCTCTTGCCTTACCGATATTTTTCACCCATCCGTCATCCTCGACCGAAATGATGGGCTTGATATTCAGCAGGCCTCCCACAAACGCGGTTGCGTTGGAAAGGCGCCCGCCCTTCTGCAGATAGGTTAGGCAGTCCACCGCTGCATAGAGCTTGATCCGCGGCAGCTCTTCTTCGAGGCGGTCTGCAATTTCCTTGCCGCTGAGCCCCTCCCTGCGCAGATCGATGGCACGGTATACCGCACAGCCAAGCCCCATCGTGACTTGCTTCGTATCGACCAGATGAATCTTATCTGAACCGATCTCCTCACGCGCAATGTTGGCGGAAAAATATGTGCCGCTCAGGGAGCTGGAAATAAACAGGCCGATCACTTCATCGCCCGCATCCAGATGCTTTTGAAAGATGTTCTGAAACTGCGCGGGAGAAATCTGCTGCGTTTTCGGGAGGCCTTCAAACTGCGCCAGCTTTTCATAAAACTCGGCCGTGGTGAGATTCACATTCGGTGTATATTCTTCTTCGCCGAACAAAACTTTCAGCGGCAGAATTTCTATATCCAGCTCCTTCTGCTTTTCGTATGGAACATCGGAGGTCGTGTCGGTGATAATTTTAATCGGCATATGCGGCTCCTTTTATGAAATATTTTTTCTCGAAAAAGTGGCGGAGAATATTCAGGCTGTGCACGAGGACCGCCAGCTGCTCCGGTTCGAGCGCAACGGTCACGGCCTCCACCAGTTCATTATGGAACCGGCGGTGATGCTCATCCGCAAGGCTTCCGACTTCGGTCAGCTCCAGAAGCACGACCCGCCTGTCTTTCTCGTTGCGCTGCTTTTTAAGATACCCTTTTCTCACCAGAGTATTTACCGCCACAGTGAGAGACCCCATTGTGATGCCCAGCTTTTCGGCAAGGGCGGTCATGTTGCATTCCTGCTCACTGCCGCTGCGGAGGATATCCCCCGCGGCCTCCAGCAGATGCATCTCACTGAGCGATACATCGGAAAAGCGGCTCTGCCGGAGAGAATGCTCTTCGATTTTCAGAATATTGTTAAACATCTGCACCAAAAAACGGTTCAGGCTCTGCGATGCTTCATTCATAGGCGCCTCCTAAATAGTTTGAAGTTCAAAGTATAAGCGTATGTAGAATAGCATGGAAGCACGTGTTTGTCAAGTGTTTGCCTTTTTGCGTTGTTTACATAAGAAAGCCGCCGGTATTTCCGGCGGCTTTCTTATCATTTAAGGAACTGTGTTCTCTTCCCTGGCTCATTTTTTCCGATGGCAGGCTCCTTCCGCGGGGCAGGCGGAGCATCCGCACCCGCAGGAGGATTTTCCCTTACTCTTGTTTCTTACCATCCGCACGGTAATCAGCACAATCAGTGCGAACAGCATTATGCCGATAATCATGGTTGCCAGGTTTTCTAAAAGCCATGAAAACATAAAAGCCCCCTCCTCTCTTTATGCCCGAACCTTTTTGGTAAGCCTCGTTGCTTCCTGATACGGCCTTACGAGCATGTAAACGAAAAAGGCCAAAACCAGAAGGGCGGCAGCGAGCCCGACCACGTTCAGTGCTCCGGTGAAGACGGAACCGATCTGGAACACCATCAGCGATACCGCATAGGCGAACAGGCACTGATAGCCGATGGCAAACCAGGTCCATTTTGCGCTGTTCATTTCCCTCCTGATCGCCCCGATGGCCGCAAAGCAGGGAGCGCACAGCAGGTTGAAGATGAGGAAGGAATACGCCGCCAGCCGCTGCATGCCCTCGAAATCGAGTACGCCGAACACGCCGACGACCTCTTCCTTGGCAACCAATCCCATAACCGTTGCAATCGTCGCCTTAATGCTGCCGAAACCGAGCGGGGCGAAAATCCAGCAAACAGCCCCCCCGATCATGCCGAGCACGCTCGATTCCAGCTCCATTTCTGTGCTGAAGGTAAAGGCGCCGTCTATCACGCCGAAGCAGGAGCCCGCCCAGATGGCAACGGAAGCCAAAAGGATAATGGTGCCCGCCTTTCGGATGAAGGAGCCGGCGCGCTCCCACATACTGCGCAGAATATTGCCGGCCGTGGGCCAATGGTACGCCGGAAGCTCCATCACAAAAGGAGCCGGTTCACCTGCGAACATCTTTGTCTTTTTCAACATAATGCCAGACACAACAATGGCGGCAATGCCGATAAAATAGGCGCTGGGGGCAACCCACCACGCGCCTCCGAACAGCGCGGAGGCGATCAGCGCAATGATCGGCAGCTTTGCTCCACAGGGAATAAAGGTCGTTGTCATGATCGTCATGCGGCGGTCGCGCTCATTTTCAATGGTGCGCGAAGCCATGATGCCGGGAACACCGCAGCCCGTTCCGATGAGCATGGGGATAAAGGATTTGCCGGAGAGGCCGAATTTACGGAACACGCGATCCAGCACGAAGGCAATGCGCGCCATGTAACCGCAGGATTCCAGAAACGCCAGAAGAAGGAACAGGACCAGCATCTGCGGCACAAAACCAAGCACCGCGCCGACCCCGCCGATGACGCCGTCCAGAATCAGGCTTTTGAGCCAGCCGGCGCAGTTGACGGCATCGAGTCCCCTCTCAGCCAGAACCGGAATGCCGGGCACCCATATGCCATAGGCAGAGGTATCAGGCACGTTTTCCGCTTCGAGCGCCGCATCGACCGTTTCAGAGATATCGTATCCGGCCTCCGCGAGCGCTTCCCCATAGGAGCCGTAGGATTCATCGAAAGCGCCGAAATCGCCTTCTTCGATCGCGCCCCACAGCTCTTCCGCGCCGGCAACGCCGCGCTCCTCTGCCGACTGCACGGTGATTTTCAGCTCATCGGTGAAGATATACTCTTCCGCATAGGCATTCATATCCTCTTCATACGCCGTGGAACCGATTCCGAACAGATGCCAGCCGTCGCCGAAGAGGCCGTCGTTTGCCCAGTCGGTCGCCCAGGTGCCGACCGTTGTAACCGAGAGGAAATATACCAAAAACATAATCACTGCAAAGATCGGCAGGGCGGCAAACCGGTTGGTGACCACTTTATCAATTTTATCCGAGGTGGAAAGCCTGCCCGCCGCCTTCTTTTTACAGCACCCCTTCATGAGGTCGGAAATATATGCATAACGCTCGCTTGTGATGATGCTTTCCGCATCGTCGTCGCATTCCTGTTCTGCAGACTTGATATCTTCTTCTATATGTTCGAGAATACCCTTGTTCAGCTTCAGCTGTGAGAGGACCTTATCGTCACGCTCAAAAATTTTGATCGCATACCAGCGCTGCTGTTCTTCGGGCATATGATGCACGGCGGCCTCTTCAATGTGAGCCAGCGCATGCTCCACAACACCCGAGAAGGTGTGCATGGGAACTGTTTTGGAACTCGCCGCCTCGATGGCAGCCTCCGCGGCTTCCATGATGCCGGTCCCCTTTAAAGCGGAAAGTTCCACAACCTTACAGCCCAGCTCGCGGGAAAGCTCCTCCACGTCGATGTTATCGCCGTTCTTTTTCACAAGGTCCATCATGTTGACGGCGATAACAACAGGTATGCCGAGCTCGGTCAGCTGCGTGGTAAGATAAAGGTTCCGCTCTAGGTTCGTGCCGTCCACAATATTCAGGATGGCGTCCGGCCGCTCGCCGATCAGGTAGTTTCTCGCAACCACCTCCTCCAGCGTATACGGTGAAAGAGAATAGATTCCGGGAAGGTCGGTAAGCGTAACGCCGTCGTGTTTTTTCAGCCTGCCTTCCTTCTTCTCCACCGTGACCCCCGGCCAGTTTCCTACAAACTGGTTGGAACCAGTAAGCGCGTTGAACAGCGTCGTTTTTCCGCTGTTCGGGTTACCCGCAAGGGCAATTCTCAATTCCATGGCTCTGTTTCTCTCCTTTTGGGTTAGTTTTAGCTAACCGTATTTCAAAAAATAAGAAGCGGCGCTTCCTCCGCGAAGCTTACTCCACCTCGATCATTTCCGCATCCGTCTTGCGGATGGAAAGCTCGTATCCGCGGACAGTTACTTCGACCGGATCCCCCAAGGGCGCCACCTTGCGGATATGCACCTCGACCCCTTTGGTGATACCCATATCCATAATGCGCCGCTTGACTGCGCCCTCGCCGTGGAGCTTTACTACCGTTACCGTATCACCGATCTTTGCAGCTTTCAGTGTGTTCATTCGTAATTCCTTCCTTTCACATAATTTAAATTATAAATCAAATCATGATTTTTTGTGCCATTTCCCTGCTGATCGCCACCCGCGTTTCCTTTACGTTTACAATAATATTTCCGCCCATGGCGGTGATGACAGTGACGTTCCCTCCGGTAATGAACCCCAGGTTTTCAAGATGCTTTTTTATTTCCGCCTTCCCGCCTATTTTCTTTATCGTATTTTCTTCCCCGATGTTTGCAAGCGTCAACGGCATCATAATTCACCTTTCTGTTATTGTTTCGTTTAATTCGTTCCGACTAACCAGTGTTCAAAGGAACGGGTTAGCCATGGCTAACCTATGTCATAATACTCTTCTCTCGGAATCTTGTCAAGAAAATCCAAACAAAAATTTGCCACAGTACGGCGATTTCAGCGTTATTACCAGTCAGTTAGCTTAAACTAACCATCCTGGTATACATTTTATACACAGCAATATGTTTCCTTATTCAACTTTGCCCTCGGTGTACAAGGGTAATAAAACGACGTCTGATCATTATGATCCCTTTTTCCATTAGGACTTTTATCGGTTAAAAAGCAGACTTTCATAATAAAAAACACTCGCATCCAAATACAGACACGATTGCTTTTTTACTGATTGAACATGAAATGGGCGCCGCCGTTAATGAGGAGCAGCAGCGTTGAGTGCGCTCTGATTTTTAACATAAAAATCGGAGCAAGCGATATATCGCTTGCTCCGAGGTGCCAGACTGTTACAAAAAAGATGCCCCCTCCCGCCGCAGCGGCAACCGCAAAAGGTTGGTAGTGCCGTGGAGGCGTCATGGCCGCGCCTGCAAGGCCATACCCGGAACAAGCGTGACCTTTTGGAAGAGGAGGAGCAAAGCGAACTTTGCTCCGACGTGGTGCGAGTGGAATTATAGGACTTAAAAAACGCGCCGTAGGTGCGCCCGCAAAAGGTCGATAGCGACAGCGAACCATCGCGAGGGCGTTTACAACCGAGCAGGTGAGCCGAGCGTGACCTTTTGTGGAAAGGAGACGCAGCGGAATGAGCGCGCCGGTGACCTTTCAAAAAAAAGTCGCCGCAAGCGATAGGAAGCTTGCGGCGACGTGTCTAAGAACTATAAAAAAATTTTTTTCGACATTTCGGCGACGGGATTTAAACTCCCGCAAAATGGCAGGAGCAAGCCAAGGGGCGGAACTTTTGCTGTTAGCAAAAGTTTCAACCGAAGGCGCTGCGGACACCGAGGCTCCCACAAAAGCTCGCTTTTGTGGGGAGAGGAGCGGCAGCCCGTCAAGCGACACCATGATTTACAAAGCAAATCGCGGCAAGCCACAAGGGTTGCCGCGACGTGGTGCGAGTGACGGGACTTGAACCCGTACGCCATAGACACACGCCCCTCAAACGTGCCTGTCTGCCAGTTCCAGCACACTCGCATATTATTTTGCTGCACTTTTTTCAAGTGCGGATGTTATTATATCATCCTCTTCCCAGGATGTCAACCACTAAAATCCATTTATTTTCGCCGGATTTTTTTGCCCTGTCTTTTACCTTTTTACGTGTGAAAATGCTTTTGCAGAACGGCATGCCGGAAGGCCGGCTAAAAGCATTGAATCTTACAATACCTTCTGATATAATATTGGTTAAACACTCAAAACGGACGGAGGTAAACGCTTTATGCCTATTAAAATCAACAATGCGCTTCCCGCAAGGCAAACGCTGATCAACGAGAATATTTTCGTTATGTCTGAACAGCGTGCGGCGATGCAGGATATCCGTCCTCTCAAAATCATCATTCTCAACCTCATGCCCACCAAGGCGGAAACGGAAACCCAGCTGCTCCGCCTGCTCAGCAACTCCCCGCTTCAGGTGGAGGTGGAGCTGCTCCAAACGAGCACCTATACCTCAAAAAACACCTCTCCGGAATATCTTCTGGCCTTTTATAAAACCTTCGACCAGATTTATCAAAACCGGTACGATGCCATGATTATCACCGGCGCGCCGGTAGAACTGTTTGAATTTGAAGATGTGGATTACTGGGAAGAGCTCTGCACCATCATGGAATGGTCCAAGCGGAACGTTTATTCCACCTTTCATATCTGCTGGGGTGCCCAGGCGGGGCTATACTACCATTACGGCATTCCAAAGCACAAGCTGCCGAAAAAAGTGTTCGGTATCTTTGAGCACCGTGTGCTCCTGCCGAAGCACAACCTGGTGCACGGCTTCGACGAAACCTTCTTTGTCCCCCATTCCCGCCACACAGAGGTGCGTTTGGAGGATATTGAGAAGGTTCCCGAGCTGGATGTCCTTTCGGTTTCCGAGGAAGCAGGCGTTTATATCGTTGCCGACCACGACTGCCGCCAATTCTTTGTGACCGGCCACAGCGAATACGACCCAATGACGCTTGCAAACGAATATTTCCGGGATCGTTCGAAGGGGATGCTGATCGATAAGCCCGCGCATTATTTTCCGGACGGCGATGAAACCAAATCGCCCGTTTGGAACTGGCGGAGCCATGCGAACCTGATGTTCTATAACTGGCTGAATTATTTTGTTTACCAGCGCAC
Organism: uncultured Clostridia bacterium; assembly: GCA_958436475.1. GTDB lineage: Bacteria > Bacillota > Clostridia > Oscillospirales > Acutalibacteraceae > CAUBKG01. The sequence goes on along the minus strand of CAUBKG010000010.1, from coordinate 15,404 downwards.
ACCCTACGACCTTTCCACGCTTTGAAAAGCCCTTAAAAACATGGAAACGCCCATGGCGCAGAAGGCTTGCGGCCTTCCGGTCCATGGGCGTTTTTCTATTTATTCTTCCCCGCTGCCGCCCTTCATCAGAAGAACCATAACGGCCTTCTGGGCATGGAGGCGATTTTCCGCTTCTTCAAAAATCTCGTCCGCGTGCGCTTCAAAAACATCCGCGGTAATCTCTTCCCCGCGGTGCGCGGGCAGGCAGTGCAGGACCATGGCATCCGGCTTTGCCTGCTGCATCAGCCCGGCGTTGATCTGATAGCCCTCGAACGCTTTTCTTCTCTTCTCCGCTTCCTCTTCCTGCCCCATGGAAGCCCAAACGTCCGTAATCACCACATCCGCGCCCTTTGCCGCCTCCAGCGGGCTGCGCAGCATTTCAAAGCCGCCGTTTTCATGGGCAAATTCCAGCACGCTCAGGTCGGGCTCATACTCTTCCGGGCAGGCGACGGAAACCGTCATCCCCATTTTCAGACAGCCGATGATCAGTGAGTTCATCATATTGTTGCCGTCCCCGATAAAGGCCATTTTGAGCCCCTCGAGCTTGCCTTTATATTCGCGGATCGTCATGAGGTCTGCAAGGATCTGGCAGGGGTGAGAGAAATCGGTCAGCCCGTTGATAACCGGGATGCTTCCAACCTGCGCGAGCGTTTCCACCTCTTCCTGATCGAAGGTGCGGATCATGATGCCGTCCAGATACCGGGAGAGCACGCGCGCCGTATCCTCCACCGGCTCGCCCCGGCCGATCTGCATATCCGAAGCAGACAGGAACAGCGGATGCCCGCCGAGCTGGTACATGCCCGTTTCAAAGGAAACGCGGGTGCGGGTGGACGCCTTCTGAAAAATCATGCCGAGCGTTTTGCCCGCGAGATGTGGGTGGGGGATGCCGTGCTTCTTTTCATACTTGAGCTGATCGGCCAGGTTGAGGATCTCTACAATCTCCTCCTTGGAAAGATCGAGCATTTTCAGTAAGTGTTTCATCTCTCTCACTCCTTATTTCGTGGTATCGAGGACGCGGCTCAAGATTCCGAGTCCTTCGTCGATTTCCGCTTTTGTTATGGTTAAGGGCGGCAGCATGCGCAGAAGCGTTTTTGCCGTGAGGATGAGCAGGCCGTTTTCCACACACCGCGCGGCGATTGCCTTTGCCTCTCCCTCCTCGAGCACTGCGCCGAGCATCATTCCGCGGCCGCGCACTTCCCTTACCTGCGGGAGGGCGGCAACGCGGGAGCGGAGATATTCCCCCTTTTCCTCCACTTCTTCGAGAAACCCCGGAGCGGTAACGCGGCCGAGCACATACAGCGCTCCGGCACACACCACGGGATTCCCGCCAAAGGTTGTGCCGTGCTGGCCGGGGCCGATCACCTCTGAAAGCTTCTCATTGCAGAGGCACGCTCCGATGGGAAGCCCGCCGCCGAGCCCCTTTGCCGCAGTGACGATATCCGGCCGGATGCCGTAATGCTCATAGGCAAAGAGCCTGCCCGTGCGGCCGATGCCGGTCTGCACTTCGTCTACAATCAGCAGGATATCCCGCTCTTTGCAGAGGGCCGCCGCTTCGCGGACATATTCTGCCTCTAACGGGCGCACGCCGCCTTCCCCCTGGATAAGCTCCATCATTACGGCACAGGTGCTTTTTCCCGCAAGGCCTTTCAGTTCTTCCAGGCTTCCCGCTTCCGCATACGCAAAGCCGCCGGTAAAGGGGAAAAAGAAATCATGCATACTATCCTGCCCGGTGGCAGAAAGGGTGGTCACCGTGCGGCCGTGGAAGGAATTCCGAAGGGTGATGATCTGGTTTCTGCCCTCGCCGTAATGTTCAAAGCTGTATTTTCTCGCGAGCTTGATGGCGCATTCGTTCGCCTCCGCTCCGGAATTGCAGAGGAACGCTTTGGAATAGCCGGTAAGACCGCAGAGCATTTCCGAAAGCTCCGCCTGCGGCTGGTTGTAATAAAGATTGGAGGTATGCTGGATGCGGGCGGCCTGCCCGGAAACGGCCTGTACCCAGCCTTCGTCCGCATAGCCGAGCGAATTCACCCCGATGCCGCTGCCAAAGTCGATATACCGTTTCCCTTCCGGATCGAACGCCGCTGCTCCTTTGCCGGAGGTAAGCGCCGCAGGAAAACGCCCATAGGCTCCCATATGATTCTGCCGGTCCAGAGCCATTATTTCTTCCGTCGTCTTGTGGTTCATCATCATGTCTCCCATTATTCAAACATCGTGCCAGCGCCTTCGTCGGTCAGCATTTCGATCAGGATGGAGTGGCGCTTGCGGCCGTCTATAATCACCGCGTGGCGAACGCCGCGGCGAACCCCCTCCACACAGCAGTCGATCTTCGGGATCATGCCGCCTGAAATGATGCCCTGCTTTTTGAGGAACGGCACTTCGCTGACGTTGACATTGGGAATCAGCGTGGATTCATCGTCTTTGTCCCGGAGGAGGCCGCAGATATCGGTCATGAGGATCAGCCGTTCCGCGCCGATGGCCGCCGCGATCTGTGCCGCCGCCGTATCGGCATTGATGTTGTAGGAATTGCCCTCCTCGTCTGCTCCGATCGTGGAAATGACCGGAATATACCCGGCCTCGAGCGCATCGGCGATGGGGGTAACGTCCACCGAGGTGATTTCCCCCACCAGGCCCAAATCCACATCCCCCTGCATTTTCACGGCGCGGATCATGCCGCCGTCCAGCCCGCAGAGGCCAAGTGCTCGGCCTCCGTGCATATTTAAGCGCTTTACGAGGTTTTTATTCGTCTTCCCCGAAAGAACCATCTGGGCGACTTCCATCGTCTCTTCATCAGTATACCGCAGGCCGCCGATAAACTTACTTTCTTTGCCGATCTTACGCAGCATTTCGGAAATTTCCGGCCCGCCGCCGTGCACCAGCACCACATGGATGCCGACGAGGGAAAGCAGGACGATATCGGTCATGACGGCGTCCTTCAGTTCCTCGTTGATCATGGCGTTGCCGCCGTATTTGATGACGATGGTCTTCTGATAATATTTCTTGATATAGGGCAGCGCCTGAACCAGCACTTCCGCCCGGTCAAAATTCGATAAGCCCATGGAGGCGTACTCCCTTTCTGCAAAAAATCAGGTGCGGTAATCGCCGTTGATACGCACGTAATCGTACGTGAGGTCGCAGCCCCATGCTTTGGTATAGGCGGCTCCGGCATTTAAATCGACATAAATGGTCACATCGTGCTCGCTCAGCACCTGCGCAGCTTTTTCCTCGCTGAACGGAACTCCCGCGCCGTTTTCGCACACCACGACCTCTCCCGCCTTGGAGCGGAAGGAAACGAACACCTTGGTAACGTCCACCTCCACAGGCGCGTAACCGATCGCGCAGAGCACGCGGCCCCAGTTGGCGTCCTTTCCAAACATGGCAGCCTTTACGAGCGAGGAACAGATCACGGACTTTGCAACGGCTTTTGCCTGCTCTTCCGTTTCGGCGCCTGCAAGCTCGCATTCGAGCAGCTTGGTTGCGCCCTCGCCGTCTCCCGCGAGGTCTTTGCTGATTGCTTCGCACAGAACGTAAAGCGCCGCACGAAACGTTTCATAATCCGTTCCGTCTGCTTCGATCGTCGGATTGCCCGCGAGACCCGAGGCCATGAGGCAGACCATATCGTTCGTTGAGGTATCGCCGTCCACGCTGATCATATTGAAGGTATCAGGTACTACGGAATGAAGGGCCCTGCGGATCATTTCCGGAGAAATGCTGACATCCGAGGTCAGGAAGCCCAGCATGGTCGCCATATTGGGATGGATCATGCCGGAGCCCTTGGCAATTCCGCCGATGCGGCAGGAGGCGCCGGACAAAGGAAATTCCACGGCGTATTCCTTCGGGTGGGTATCGGTGGTCATGATGGCCTGCGCCGCATCCGATGCCCCCTCTTTGGAGAGCGCCGCCGCGAGCGGCCCTATTCCCTTCTCGATCGGCTCGAGGGGCAATATCTGCCCGATCACGCCGGTGGAAGCCACAATCACGTCTTCGGGTGAAATCCCAAGCGCTTCCGCCGCGAGCTCGCTCATGCGGCGGGCCTTTTCCTCCCCATCCGCATTGCAGGTGTTGGCGTTTCCGCTGTTGCAGATGACCGCGCGCGCCCTGCCGTTTTCGAGATGCCGCTCCGTAACAAGGAGGGGCGCTCCCTTAACTTTATTCGTGGTATACATGGCCGCCGCCGCGCATTCCGTTTCCGCGGCGATCAGGGCCAGGTCCTTTTTGGTCTTATTGTATCTGAGGCCCGCGTAAATACCGGCGGCCCGAAACCCTTTCGGCGCTGTTACGCTTCCGGGGATAAACCGGATGTTTTCCATATACCGTTTCCTCCTTAAAATGCGGGGGGAATCATATCGAGCCCCATAGTTTCAGGAAGCCCGAAGCAGATATTCATATTCTGCACGGCCTGCCCCGCCGCGCCCTTTACCATATTGTCGATCGCCGAAACCACCACCAGCGTGCCGGTGCGGAAATCAGGATGCAGGGAAATATCGCAGTAATTCGAGCAGCGAACGCTGCGCAGGTTGGCGGCCTGCCCCTTGGGAAGCAAGCGTATAAACGGTTCTCCGCGGTACCATTCTTCATATACCGCCCGAATGGCTTCCTCGTCTGCTCCGCCGTTTAGCCTCCCATACATGGTGGAAATAATCCCGCGGTTTACCGGCAGAAGATGCGGCACGAAGGTGACGCGGAGCGGCTTGCCTGCCGCCTTGGAAAGAGTCTGCTCGATTTCCGGCGTATGGCGGTGCTGCGCCACTTTATACGGCGCAAAGCCTTCGTTGCATTCGCAGAAATGAGTGGTTTGGGAAAGCCCGCGCCCCGCGCCCGTGGCGCCGGATTTCGAATCGATTACGATCCCCTCCGGCGATACGAGTCCTTTTTTCAGTGCCGGGAACAGCCCCAGCGCAGCGCTGGTGGGGTAACAGCCGGGGTTTGCGAGGATCTTATCGCGCGAAATATCCTTGCGGAACAGCTCCGGCAGGGCATAAACGGATTTTTCATGCAGTTCCCTGCTTATAAACTCGCAGCCATACCATTCCTGATATTCCTCCGCGCTTTCCAAGCGGAAATCCGCGCCGAGGTCGATAAAAACCTTTCCCTTCTCATAGCATTCCGCTGCAAGCTCCTGCGAAAGCCCATGCGGCAGGGCGGCAAAAACAACGTCTCCCGCTTCCACCGCCTGCTCCTTTGTTCCGCAGGCCTGCTCGCAGATGGCGCGAAAGGCCGGGTATACGTCACTGATGGCCTTTCCCTCGAAGCTGACCGAGCTTATCCCCGCCACTTCCGCCTGTGGGTGCGCAAGAAGGATGCGGAGCAGCTCTGCCCCTGCGTATCCGGTCGCTCCGATGATTGAAGCCCTGATTTTCATATTCTTACCTCCTCAGCGGCCAAACGCGGCCGTTCCTGGAAAAATAGAACAGAGAGCCCTAAAGCCCCCTTGAAATATAAAAGACAAATGTGCCGGTTTTATAAGCCGGCACAAAAAATACGAAATAAAAAGCATTTACAGAAGCTTCTTGACCTGCCGCGCCCTCGCGCGCACGCATTCGGGGGCGGGGCCGCCCGGCGTGTTTCTCCCGGCTACGCAGGTTTCGAGCGAAATCGCCTCGTAAACGCCCTCGTCGAATACTTCGCATACGCTTTGGTATTCCGGGAGCGTCAGCGTTTCGAGGGTTTTTCCGTGGTCGATGCAGTAAGCGACGAGCGTTCCCGTTGCCTTATACGCATCGCGGAAGGGCAGGCCCTTCTTCACGAGATAATCGGCGCAGTCGGTCGCGTTGATAAAGCCGGCCGCCGCCGCATGGCGCATGTTTTCCGGCAGAACGGTCATGGTAGCAAGCATGGGTGTAAAGGCAGTCAGGCACATCCCGACCGTGTCCACCGCGTCAAAAATTGCTTCCTTATCCTCCTGCATATCCTTGTTGTATGCAAGGGGCAGGCCTTTCATCACCGTGAGAAGCGTCATCAGATCGCCGAATACGCGCCCCGACTTGCCGCGCACGAGCTCCGCAATATCCGGATTTTTCTTCTGCGGCATGATGCTCGAGCCGGTGGAAAACGCATCGTCCAGCTCAATGAATTTAAACTCCCACGAGCACCAGAGGATGATTTCCTCCGAAAAGCGCGAAAGGTGAACCATAATGAGAGAAAGCGCCGAAGCGAATTCCACCGCAAAATCACGGTCGGAAACGCCGTCTAAGCTGTTATAGGAAATGCCGCTGAGGGAAAGCGCCCTGGCAACCCGTTCCCGGTCGATCGGGTAGGTTGTGCCCGCAAGTGCGCCCGAGCCGAGCGGAGACACGCGCATGCGCTTTTCCGCATCGCACAGGCGGTCGATATCCCGCAGGAGCATTTCCGCATAAGCCATCAGATGATGCCCGAAGGTGATGGGCTGCGCGCGCTGCATGTGGGTATACCCCGGCATGACGGCTTCCGCATAGGCCTCCGCCTTTTCGCACAGCACCTGGATCAATTCCTTTAACTGGCTGCGGATGCTTTCCACCTGCGTGAGCAGATACAGGCGGATATCCAGCGCGACCTGGTCGTTGCGCGAACGCGCCGTATGCAGGCGCTTGCCGGTATCGCCGAGGCGGGCGGTGAGCTCCCCTTCGATAAAGGTGTGGATGTCCTCCGCCTGCATATCGATGGCGAGCGCGCCGCTTTCGAGGTCGGCAAGGATGCCTTCGAGGCCCGCAATGATTTTTTCCGCTTCCTCCGCGGCGATTACGCCGCAGGCGCCGAGCATTTCCGCGTGCGCCATGCTCCCCTCGATATCCTGACGGTACATCCGTTTATCAAAGGGAATGGAGGAATTGAAATCGTTGGTTGTTTTGGAGACTTCTGATTTGAATCGTCCCGCCCAGAGCTTCATGCGTACACCCCGTTACTGATTATTTCTTTTCTCTTCCAGAAGAGCCTTGATCTTGATGGGCAGGCCAAACAGGTTGATGAAGCCCGCGGAATCGTTCTGGTCATAAACCTCATCTTCCCCGAAGGAAGCGAATTCTTCGTCATAGAGGCTATAGGGAGAGGTGATGCTGGCGGGAATGATATTGCCCTTATACAGCTTGAGCTTCACTTCGCCGGTTGCGGTTTTCTGCGTTTCATCCACAAAGGCGGAAAGCGCCTCGCGCAGGGGCGTATACCACTTGCCGAAGTAAACGAGGTCTGCAAACTGGCCGGCGATCATCTGCTTGAAGTGCTGGGTATCGCGGTCGAGCGTGAGGGTTTCGAGCAGGTCGTGCGCTTTATAAAGGATAGCGCCGCCCGGGGTTTCATACACGCCGCGGGACTTCATGCCCACGAGGCGGTTTTCCACCATATCCAGAATGCCGATGCCGTTTTCACCGCCCAGCTTGTTGAGCTTTGTGATGAGCTCGATGCCGTCCATCTTCACGCCGTCCAGCGCAACGGGGACGCCCTTCTCAAACGAAAGGGTGATATAGGTGGGTTGATCGGGAGCCTTTTCCGGGGAAACACCCATCTCGAGGATTTCATCGTACTTCGGCTCGTTCGCCGGGTCTTCGAGGTCGAGCCCCTCGTGGGAAAGGTGCCAGAGGTTCTTATCCTTCGAATAGTTGGTTTCCCTCGTAATATTGAGCGGGATGCCCTTGGCCTCCGCGTAATCGATTTCGTCATCGCGGGACTTGAATTCCCATGTGCGCCACGGGGCGATGATCTTCATGTTCGGAGCGAACGCCTTGATGGCAAGCTCGAAGCGAACCTGGTCGTTTCCCTTTCCGGTGCAGCCGTGCGCAATGGCATCTGCTCCCTCCTTTTTGGCGATCTCCACGAGGCGCTTGCCGATGATCGGGCGGGCAAACGCGGTGCCGAGCAGGTATTCGTTTTCATATTTGGCGCCGGCCTTGATGGTGGGCCAGATGTAATCTTCAATGAATTCCTTTCGGAGGTCTTCGATATACAGCTTGGAAGCGCCCGTCTTGATGGCCTTTTCCTCGAGGCCGGAAAGCTCCGCGCCCTGGCCAACGTCCGCTGCCACGGCGATGACTTCGCAGTTGTTATAATGCTCCTTGAGCCACGGGATGATAATGGACGTGTCGAGCCCGCCGGAATACGCGAGAACGACCTTTTTGATTTCAGACATGTTTCATACCTCCGTTTTTCCTTAAGGCTGCTGTTCGAAAGGAAACCACCGCCGCAAAGGGCAGCGCGTTAGGTAATTTCCTTTGGAACGGCAACCGTTTACACACATTATACATCAAGTTCCTGTTTTTGCAAGCACTTTTTCGAATGTTTATTCAAAAATTTTGAATATATTTGAATAAACATTCATTCGATGAATTCGGACACGTTTTTCTAGATAAAAACAACTGCAAAACGCACGCCTTACGTGATACGAAAAAAGGCGCGGCGGAAAAGCACTGGCTTGTCACCATACGGTGCGCTTTTCCATAGGATGTACTAGTCTTTGTATGAGAAGGAGGTAACAGAATGTCAGAATGTATGGACTGCAATATGTCTGCTAACACAGATGCTTTAAAGCCCGTTGAGAAAGCCTGCCCCGCAGTTGGATTTCAGAAGGTCGGCGTTTGCGTTCCTGTAACGGTGACGCCGTTTGCCCATGCCGGGGCGACCAAAACAAAATGCTGCGGCGAGCCCATCGTAAAATCCGGCGAAACGATGTGCCCGGGCAAGAAAAACGGTGTGTGCACATTTACCATCAGCCAAACGATTTGCGTGGAGGTTCCCGTGGAATTCGGGGCTATCACGACCGTTGGCGATACTTTTGTAGATTGTCTCGGAGCCTCTAAGTGTGATATTTGTATCAATTGCAAAGGAAAGAAAGAGGAGGAACTGGCATAATGGATAAGAGCAATCTTCCCTATTACCCGCACCCAGGGAAGCCTGAGCCGTGCGAATGCCCGGAATCGAACGACTGCTCAAAGGTCGGATATCAGTATGTGGATATCAGCGTTCCGGTAGAGCTCAAGCAGGATGCGACTATCGGTGAAATCGAAACCAAATGCTGCGGCGAGCCAACCGTGTGCTGCAAAGAGGGAAAATGCGGCGGCACATGTGAAATCACCATAACGCAGAAGGTATGCATCAAGATCCCGATCAATTATAACGTGATCGCCTGTGTTGGCGAAGGCCAAATCGACTGCGACTGCTGCGACGAATGCTGTAAGTAACAATCAGCGGGCCCTGTGGAGACGATTGTTTTCCCAGGGCCCTCATTTATGTTTCCCGCCGCTGCGCCCCCTGATAAACGATGATTTCGAGCAAGGCGGAAAGCAGGGCGTTATCTTCAATCAACCGGAGTTCCTTCCTCCCGTCCCCTTCGCCGCCGGGATACACCCCCAGGGCCTGAAGCGCGGCGATCCGCCGTCCCTTTTCCGGCTGGACCTTCAAAATGTAAGAAACGCCGTTGCAGGCAACGTCTATATCATACTGGCGGGAAAGAGGCACGGCGCGCCCATACCGGGTGATCTGACCATACACATGCGCCCAGTGCCGCTCCTTAATCCGGCGGATTACCATTACAGCAGCTCCTCCATTCCGCCGCGGAGCTGGAAGGCAAGCTTCGCTCCCGCGATTAGTCCGATTTCAAAATAAACGTCCTGATACACGTCCATCTGATTGCAGAGATAGCCGGTTATTTCATCAAATTCACGCCGGTTTTTGCACAGTGGCCGCAAAAAGGACGTTATTTTTTCCTCTGCCGCATCCAGCCGCTCCGAATATGTTTGCTCCGGCGGCCTTTCGTGGCCCTCCACTCCGTGCAGCAGAAAGAATTCGAGGGAGCTTACGTTTGCCCTTTTTAATAAGTCTCTGAAATACATGGTTTTCCTCCTTTGATATCAGGTGAGTAAATCGGTGATGCTCTGCAAAATGCGTTCGCGGCCTTCCGGCTCTCCGCTCCACCCCGCCAGGATCAGCTCGAGCAGAAGGGGCCGGAATATATTGCTCAGGAAGCCAGCTTTCCGGTGCACCATGAGCAAAACGAAGATGATTTCATAAAACTGCCCTTCCTTCAGGCGCTGAATCAGCATTTTCATCATGGCGGGAGCCATGCGTTCGTCGCCGGGGGTGCAGATGAGATGCCACCACCCGGGATATTTTTGGATCCACCGCAGGAGCCGGAGGGCTTGCTCCTCCCTTCTCGACTTGTTTTCCCGCCTGATTACGGTAATTTTGTTTTTGTTCACAAAAAATTTACGCTCCTTTTTTCTGTATTTTTAAGAGTATTTATATATTCTTATTAATAATACTACACTTTTAAATATAAAATGTCAAGTGCAAAAATTATAAATAAAAGTGAAATACTATTTTATGATTTGTAATTTTATATTCTATAAAGTATAATTTAGATCGTTAAAGGGGTTGAGAACATGGGAATGGCAATAAAAATTCGGACTATTTTGCTTGAAAGAAAAATGACGATAAAAGAACTAAGTGATAAGCTGGGTTATAAGGGGTCTAATCTTTATAGTAAGCTTAACCGAGATAATTTAAGTGAAAAAGAATTGCATGCTATCGCAAATGCACTTGATTGCGATTACGATGGGGTTTTCACATTCCGGGATACCGGCAAAACCGTGTAAACGACAGGATGCAAAAACAGACAAAAAGATTTCGTGTTTTACCAACTTATTCGTTTTTTATTTGAAAAGGTTTGATAAAAAACGTATAATGATAAACGATGGGGTGATGAATTGTCTGCTGCTAAAAAAATAAAAATACTTTTAATAGAACGCGAAATAACACTCACGGAATTAGCGAGGCGGTTAAATAAGAGCGTTCCAACTATGAGCGATAAAATGAAACGCGATAATTTTTCGGAAAAAGACTTGAAGAAAATAGCCGAAGTTTTAAATTACGACTATGACATTGTCTTTACTGACAAGGATACCGGAAAAACCATATAAGTCTCATTGCAAGACGGCCTGCCGCCACGGTACCTCCATGATTGCTGGCCGGGCAAATAGCGAGATGTGGGCATCGCGTCCTACAGGGGACGTGAAAACCGGCAGGCGACGTAAACAGACAGAAAGGGATTCTCACATGAGCATGGCAAAAACAGTTAAAATATTGTTGTTAGAGCGAAATATGACAATGACCGTTTTAGCAAATAAATTAGGGAAAAGCATCCAAAATATCAGCTCCAAACTGCGCCGTGATAATTTATCCGAAAAGGAATTGCACGATATTGCAAGGGCCTGCGATGCAGCCTTTGTGGGTGGCTTTGTTCTGAACGATACCGGCAAGGAAATAAAATAATCAAAGTCATTGGCTTCATTGCAAAGGAGACGAAGGCAGCGTGGGAATGGCAATAAAAATCCGGACTATTTTGCTTGAAAGAAAAATGACGATAAAAGAACTAAGTGATAAGCTGGGTTATAAGGGTTCTAATCTTTATAGTAAGCTTAACCGAGATAATTTAAGTGAGAAAGAATTACATGCTATCGCAAACGCGCTGGATTGCGATTACGATGGGGTTTTCACGTTCCGGGATACCGGCAAAACCGTGTAAATCGCGGGGCAGGCGGCGGGCATGATATAAAGTCGCCCCTAATATTTGATTATTCAGTTTATTATTTTATTTTTTAGTCAAATTATATATTGTAAAATCAACTTTGTCAATATGTTTTTTTACTTTAGAATCAATTACTTGATTCTTTTATTGATTTCATCCGCCTAAAAACATATAATTTAGTCAGTTTAAGGGGGGAAGAGTATGGGCATGGCGAAAGTGGTGAATCTTCTTTTAATTGAAAGAGGCATGAAGAAAACAGAGTTGGCGGCAAGGCTCGGCACAACGATTTCCAATATCAGCTCCAAGCTGCGCCGCGATAATTTATCCGAAAAGGAATTGCAGGACATTGCAAGGGCCTGTGATGCCACCTTTGTGGGCAGCTTTGTTCTGAACGATACCGGCAAGGAAATAAAGTGACCCTGCACATACAAAAGAGGAGCGTCTGACCACGGTCAGACGCTCCTCTTTTGTATGATAACCGCCGCAAGCCATGCAGCGAGGCGGCGGTTTTTCTATCTAAAAGCCAAACTAAAACTTCTTTTTCCCGATATCCCTGCGGTAATGCGCGCCTTCGAAACGGATGCCTTCCACGGCGCGGTAGGCGTTTTCGAGCGCTTCCGCAAGGGCGCCGCCCTTGGCGGTAACACCGAGCACGCGGCCGCCGTTCGTATAAAACGCGCCCTTTTCCCTTTTGGTGCCGGAATGGTAGACCACCGCGCCGGGGGCCTGCCCGTTTTCATCCAGGCCGGTGATTTCCTTGCCCTTCTCATAGCTGCCGGGGTACCCACCGGACGCCATGATGACGCAGGCGCACGCGTTATCCTCCCACTCGATGGGGAGCGTATTGAGGCGCTCTTCTAAAATAACGTCGATAATATCCATGATATCCGTTTTCAGGCGGGGAAGCACCACCTGCGCCTCCGGGTCGCCGAAGCGGGCGTTGTATTCAATCACCTTCGGGCCGTCCTTCGTGAGCATGAGTCCGAAATAGAGGCAGCCCTTGAAGGGGCGGCCCTCCGCGTGCATGGCGGCGATGGTCGGCTCGAAAATCTCCTTCCGGCAGCGCTCGGCCATTTCCTCCGTGTAATACGGATTGGGGCTGATGGTGCCCATACCGCCCGTGTTGAGGCCCCGGTCGCCGTCCAGTGCGCGCTTATGGTCCATGGAGGAAACCATGGGGCAAACGGTTTTGCCGTCTGTAAACGCGAGTACGGAAACCTCCGGCCCGGTGATGAATTCCTCCACCACCACGCGGCTGCCCGATTCTCCGAAGACCTTATCCTCCATAATGGTGCGGACGCCTTCCTCCGCGGCTCCGAGATCCCCCGCGATGATGACACCCTTGCCGAGGGCGAGGCCGTCCGCCTTGATGACCGCCGGGAAGCGGTTCTGCTCCCGGATATAGGAAAGCGCGGCGGCGGGGTCGCTGAACACCTCATAGCCCGCGGTGGGGATGCCGTATTTCTTCATCAGGTTTTTGGAAAACACCTTGCTGGCTTCAATCTGCGCGGCATTCGCCCGCGGACCGAACGCGCGGAAGCCCTTTTCCTCCAGCGCATCCACCATGCCGGCGGCGAGGGGATCGTCCGGCGCAACGAACACGAGATCGGGCTTCAGCTGTTCGGCAAGCGCCAAAACGCCCGGAATATCGGTTGCGGAAACGGGAAAGCACTGTGCATCGCACGAGATGCCGCCGTTGCCCGGCGCGCAGTAAACGGCCTCCACACGGGGGCTTTCCTTGATTTTTTTAATCAGCGCGTGTTCCCGGCCGCCGCCGCCTATCATCAGTACCTTCATAAAAGCTCTCCATTCTGCCGCCGCACGCCCGTATCTTCATCAGCCGCGCGGCGCGCCGGTTTTTGCCGGGGCCCCCGGCCGGAGCCCCAATTCCGATAAAGCACGCAATCCCCCGGCGCGGGAAAATTCCGCGGGGAGGACTGCCTCATTTCTTCTGTTAATGATGGAACAGGCGGATGCCCGTAAACGCCATGGCAATGCCGTATTTGTTGCAGGTTTCGATAACGTTGTCGTCCCGGATGGAGCCGCCCGGCTGGGCAATGAATTCCACGCCGCTGCGGTGCGCGCGCTCGATGTTATCCCCAAAGGGGAAGAACGCATCCGAGCCGAGGGAAACGCCGGTCATCTGGTCGAGCCAGGCGCGCTTTTCCTCCCGGGAAAGAGGCTCCGGCTTCACGGTGAAAAAGTTTTCCCATGTGCCGTCTGCCAAAACGTCCATAGAATCCTCGGAAATATAAACGTCGATCGTGTTGTCCCGGTCGGGGCGGCGGATATCCTCCCGGAAGGGGAGGTTCAGCACCTTCGGGTTCTGGCGGAGCCACCAGTTATCCGCCTTATTGCCGGCGAGGCGGGTGCAGTGGATGCGGGACTGCTGCCCCGCGCCGATGCCGATGGCCTGGCCGTCCTTCACATAGCAGACGGAATTGGACTGCGTATATTTCAGCGTGATGAGGGAAATCAGCAGGTCGCGGCGGGCGGCCTCGGGCAGCTCCTTTGCATTGGTCACAACGTTTTGGAGCAGCTCATCGTTCACGGCGAGCTCGTTGCGGCCCTGCTCGAAGGTTACGCCGAACACGTCCTTATGCTCGACCGGCGCGGGGGTATAGTCCGCGCGGATTTCCACGATGTTGTAATTCCCTTTTTTCTTCGATTTGAGGATTTCGAGCGCCTCCGCCGTATAGCCGGGGGCGATGATGCCGTCTGACACCTCGGGCTTGATGAGCGCCGCCGTATCCGGATCGCACACGTCGGAAAGGGCGATCCAGTCGCCATAGGAAGACATGCGGTCCGCTCCGCGCGCGCGGGCATAGGCGCATGCGAGGGGGGAAAGCTCCCTGCCTTCCACAAAATAAATCTTGCGGAGCGTATCGGTCAGGGGCAGGCCCACAGCCGCTCCCGCCGGGCTCACGTGCTTGAAGGACGCGGCGGACGGCAGGCCGGTAGCGGCCTTCAGCTCCTTTACGAGCTGCCAGCTGTTGAGCGCGTCCAGAAAATTGATGTACCCCGGACGGCCGTTTAAAACGGTGATGGGCAGTTCGCTTCCATCCTGCATGAAAATGCGGGACGGCTTCTGGTTCGGGTTGCAGCCGTATTTCAGCATGAATTCGTTTGCCATGAATGAAACTCCTCCTTACGGTAACCGGGGCGCCCGGCGGCGGACGCCTTTGTGTTAGTTGTTTTTATTGAGAATGCGGGTTTCCGTTTCCCCCGTTGTGAGAGAAATGAACCGGGTGAAAAGGGAAACCTTATTATCTTCGTTGAGGCTGTTCCAGACGAGCTCCGTGAAGGAATCGATATCCCCTTCGATTTTGACCGCGGTGGGGTCGCCTTCAAAGGAGGGGATGGGGCTGCCATCGCACCGGTAGGTGTGGATGAAATGGCCTTCGCCCGCTAAGGGCTCTGCGTATTCATAGAAAAAGCGCTGCACGGAATCGGGGTTGCCGGCATTGCTCTTTAAAATGGAAAGCTTATAGGCGCCGTTTGGCAAAACAAGCCCTGAAACGCGGGGGGTGAAATTGGGAGCGTCCGGCTCGAAGGTACGGGTGCGAAGCGCCTCCTCAAAGGTTTTGCCTTCCTTCAGGAAATCGTATACCGTATCGGTCTGGTCGCCGTTGGTGACGATGGTCTGCCCGTTCAGCACGCGCACCGGGGCGTAAATGATGAGGGACGGGTCCGTCAGCTTTGAAGGGTCGAAGGCCTCCGTGCGGATGCCCTGCCCTTCCTCCACAAACACACGGTTGCGGCTGTTTTCGCTGCGCCCCATGATGAAATAGGCGATAACGGCCGACGCGCCGTCTGCGCTTCTTCCAAGGACGATCCCGCGCCCGGGGTAGCTGTTTTCTTTCAGTTCCTTCGCTAA
>CAUBKG010000009.1 GCA_958436475.1 uncultured Clostridia bacterium | reverse complement strand
CCAACGCTCATTTTGGCTGCTGGCAGGCATGTTGCCCCTTGTACACCGAGGGTATTGTTTCTTCAGAATATTATATTCGGCAGCTGGGCGGAACCCTGGAGGCATCGAATATTGAAATATTCAAGCCGGCCGAAAATTGGACCAGCACCGGGATGACATGGCAAAAAAGAATACTGCCGGGAGAAAAGCTACCAATATCCGGCGAAAAGCAGAAGAATGGCTGGATAACGGTCAATCTCACCGATTTCACGAAAGAATGTTATTCCGATCCCCAGTGGGCGGCAGAATCGGCAGGGCTGCTTATCAAGGCGGAAAATCCAGATGCTTATGCGATGCTCGCAACTTCCGACCATCCGGTTTATGCGCCCTATTTGGTGACGACGGTATCGAAGCTGCCGGAAAGCTTTTTTCCGCCGGATGATATGAATCCATCGGATGATTAAATCTTAGAATTTGAGGTGTAGGAGATGAAAAAGAAGCTTAGCATTGCGCTGGGAAGCTTGGTGTTGGTAGCGGCGGTGTCGTTTTCCCTGTTTCTTGTGAAGAGCCAGCCGGTCACAGCCAAATATGCCAACAAAACGGAGAATCAGGTGATAGAGGAACTGAGCCGGTTGGGAAAAGACGAGCTTTTGTCGGAATGCAAGGCGGCGGCCAGTGAAACGACCCGGCAGGTTGCAAAAGCTGATTTTTCTTACTTTGCCATTGCGATGAGTATGCGTGAAGACGAATTTTCGGCGGAAGAGATCGTATCCTTGGCAAAGGACAGCCGGAATGATTCCCTGTTCCGCTGCGCCATGGTGCAGATGTATGAGGACAAGGAAGCAACCGCGGAGTGTGATACCCAGCTTAAGCAGATGCTTTCGGATGCTTCGGTGGATAGTGTTATCAAAAGAAACATTGTTTTGTCTGTGGATTTTTCCACAGCGCAGGATGTTCAGCTTTTAACGGACATTGCGAGAGGAGAGGATGATCTTCTGGCCTTTCAGTCCATTAAGAAGCTGAAACTTACAAATCCAGAGGTTGCTAAATCGCTGTCAAAATCCATTTTATCTAACCTGGAAAATGAATCGACGGAAAAAATCAAGGCAGCTATCAAAGCCGAAGCCTCTTATTTTTACAATCAGAAATTTAAAGCCGATGCGGCCGGCAGTGGAAAAGTCCGGATTTCTGCAAAGGCGATGGAGCCTGCTTTCGTTCAGGATAAAGCGGCGTTTATCGAGCTTTGCATGGAGGTTTTTGAAGAGACGGATGATGCGCTGCTGAAGGACTCCTGCATTTACGCGCTTTCCGATATGGTGGATCCGGAGGCCATTTTAGCGGTTCTGCGTTCTGATGCTGATAACGATATCAAGCGCTTTTGCATTAACCAGAACTATCTTACCTTGATAGAGGTATTGGAGAATAGTCCAACAGAAGAAGAAATCCAGCTGGTGTGCAAGGCCATGCAGATTCACGCGATAACGGATTTGCTGGAGCCGCTTCAGGCCATAGAGGGAATAATTACATCCGATGAAGTGACGGCGGATTACAGGGAAGCCATTTCTTTGATTCGCTCGGAAGGTGTGGAGGGCTTTTACAAATGGGCTTGGTATTATGAAGGAGGTCACGCGGATGTTTAAAAAAGCTTTTTCTATTGTGCTTGCACTGGCTCTTGTTGCATCGGTGTGGCTGGTTCCGGTATCGGCGGTAGATGGGTATGGCGGCTATGCCGTTTACCGAGATGGAGTAGGCGTTAATGGCGTAATTGATTTTTGGCATGCGGCTATCATGCAGCAGCCCTCTGCTGATTACACGCAACCAATTATCCATCATCCTGGACCAAACTCTTATGTGAAACGGGATTCATGGACTAATTTTATGGCCGGCCAAAATTTTCAGGGGGTATATCGTCACCCAAATAAGACAGCTTTTAACTACGCGCAAGAGAGTATAGTCGATTTGGCCAGACGTTTAGCGGCTGAGAATATTGAATATAAGCTTACGGCACAAATAGAATATGGAACTCCTCATGGAGAGTGGGTTGAACCGGAAGATATCTTTGCAATTAGATGTGACGGTGTCGTAGAATATTGTTATGAATATTGTGGACTGCGTGTACATGGTGACAATAACTCGTGGGATATCTCTATGTCCGGAATACCAAATCAAAATGCTCATAGCAACTTCCTTATCACCCCGAAATCTCAAGCACAGAACTATTTAACAAGAGTGTCTCTTAGCAAACCTACGGGCTATAAATAATATGAAAAGGGGAATTTGCATGAAGGACAACGCCGCGCTCAAAAGCGACCGCCCGCAAACACTCAGGCTTTTTGGAAGAGCCCTTGCCTTTTGCTTCAGCACCCTTCTGGGGCTCGCCGTCTGTGTGATTCATCTTTTGCCCTATTATTATCTGTGGGCAGAAGCCGATCCGATTTCCTACGGCTGGGGGGCCATGTCTCTTGCGATAGGTTCCCTTGTACTCCTTGCCGCGGCAGTCTGTTCCGTTCTCATCGGGCGGCTGTGGCTGAAGGGCTTTAGCCTTTTTACCACGGCGGCCCTGCTCTTCGCAAACCTCACGATTCTCTATATGCTGCTAGGTTCCCTTTTAAAGCTCTTTTCGGTGAATATGGAGCCCATTCTGTTGGCAAGCCATGTAAGCGCCGTAATCAGCGTGATAGCCATCGTTGGCCTCGTGGCGGATAGCGTCCGCCTGCTCCGGAAAGTGTGGAAAGCACGGAAGACCCGGCAGGAGAATGGAAACTGCTAGAGGAAAGCGAGGCTACAATATGAAAGAAAATACTCTGCAAAATAAGCATCTGCGAGGGCCGCGCTTTTGGGCGCGCGGTATTCTCTGGGGAATTTGTACCCTTCTGGGGCTCGCCGCGTGTCTGGTTCGTTTTTATCCTTATTACTCCTTGTGGATAAAGCCAGACCCGCTTTCGTATGGCTGGTCACTTTTACTCCTTGTTCACTGGTGCGTTTCCATTCCACTGCTGATTGCAACAGCCTTTTCTGCACTGGTTGGGAGGCTATGGCTGAAGACTTGCAGTAAGTTTACAACGGCTGCGTTGCTGGTTACAAATATAACATTACTTTTTTATCCGATGAATTACCTGTATGTTTATTTCAATATTGATATCGAAGACCTTTATTTAGTGATATTTCATATCAGCGCCGTAATCAGCATTCTGGCCATCATCGGCCTCGTGGCGGATAGCGTCCGCCTGCTCCGGAAAGTGTGGAAAGCACGGAAGACCCGGCAGGAGAATGGAAACTGCTAGAGGAAAGCGAGGCTACAATATGAAAGAAAATACTCTGCAAAATAAGCATCTGCGAGGGCGGCGTTTCTGGGGACGTGGGATTCTTTGGGGCACTTGTACTCTTTTGGGGCTTGCCGCCTGCCTTGCGCACTTTATACCTTACTATGAGTGGTGGATATTAAAAAATCCCTTTTATGGCTTTTCTTTTTTATTCCTTGTATACTTGCAGTATACCCTTCCCATGCTTGCTGCATCGGCTTTTTCGGCAAGCATAGGGCGCTGGTTCTTGAAAACATGCAGTGCTTATACAACAGCGGCGCTTCTGCTAACAAATATCAATCTGTTTTTTTATCCGCTTTACTATCTTGATATGAAAGTGAATTTCCGTTTTAATGATTATATGGAAACTTTATTTCATATCAGCGCCATAATCAGCGTGCTGGCCATCATCGGCCTCATTGTGGACAGCGTCCGTCTGTTCCTGCGGGTGTGGAAGGCGCGGAAAGAACGAAAGGCGGTTTCTGCCCAATAATATTTACCTCTGCACCCCGAGGGGAAATATAAATAATAACAAAATCCCGTGCGGGAAGGCGTTTCTTCCCGCACGGGATTCTTATGTTCTAGCGTTAGAGAAAAAAATTATTTTTCGTCGCTCCAGCTGTACATCTTGCGGAGCTCCTTGCCCACTTCCTCAAGCTGATGCTCGGCGTGGATGCGTTTTTCCGCATTGAAGTGCGGGCGGCCCACACGGTTTTCCAGAATCCAGCGGCGGGCGAAGGTGCCGTCCTGAATCTCGGTGAGAACCTTCTTCATTTCCTTCTTGGTCTCTTCCGTGATGATGCGCGGGCCGATTTCGTAATCGCCGTATTCCGCGGTATCGGAAATGGAATAGCGCATATTGGAGAAGCCGCCCTGATAAATGAGGTCTACAATGAGCTTCATTTCATGAATGCATTCGAAATACGCATTCTTCGGGTCGTAGCCGGCCTCCACCAGCGTCTCGAAGCCGGCCTGCATCAGAGCGGTCACGCCGCCGCAAAGCACAGCCTGCTCGCCGAAAAGATCGGTTTCGGTCTCGCACTTGAAGGTCGTTTCCAGCACACCGGCGCGGCTGCCGCCGATGCCCGCGGCATACGCGAGGGCAACATCCAGCGCGCGGCCGGTTGCATCCTGATGGATGGCAACGAGGCAGGGGACGCCCTTGCCCGCGAGGTATTCGCTGCGGACGGTGTGGCCCGGGCCCTTCGGGGCGATCATAAATACGTCCACATTCTTCGGCGGGACGATCTGGCCAAAGTGGATATTGAAGCCGTGAGCAAACGCGAGGGCCTTGCCTTCGGTGAGGTACGGCTCGATGCTTTCCTTATAAAGGTCCGCCTGTTTTTCATCGTTGATGAGAATCATGATGATATCGGCCGCCTTTGCCGCTTCCGCCGCGGTCATTACCTTGAGGCCGGCCGCTTCCGCCTTGGCCCAGGAACGGCTGCCGTTGTACAGGCCGACAATAACGTCTGCGCCGCTTTCATGCAGGTTGAGCGCATGGGCGTGCCCCTGGCTGCCGTAGCCGATAATGGCAACGGTTTTGCCCTTGAGGACAGAGAGATCGCAATCGCTCTGATAATAGATTTTTGACATACTAACCACCTTTTCTCCGTACGGCTGGTTTTTATGATCTGCCGCCCCCGTTCCGCACGGCAGCGCGGGCAGCGCGGCAAAAGGAAAAGCTCCTTTGCCAAATATCAGAACCCGAGGGGGAACCCTCCCGGATTTTAAACGTTTTTCGAAACGGAGAGCCCCGCGCCCTTTTCAATGGCGACGTTGCCCGTCCGCACGATCTCCACGATCCCATAGGGGCGAAGGAGCCCCTCAAGCGTTTCGGTGCGCTCGGCGGTATCGGTGAATTCGAGCGTCATGGTTTTCTGGGAAACGTCTATGATCTTGGCCCCCATGAGCTCGGCGATTTTCATAATTTCCGCGCGCTTGCCGTTCCCGGCCGAAACCTTGATGAGGGAGAGCATGCGGCTGATGTAGGTCCCCTCCGCGAGGGTCTTTACCTTGATGACGGGTATCACCTTGTTGAGCTGCTTTTCCACCTGCTCCACCGTGTAATCGTCCCCATCCACGAGGATGGTGATGCGTGAGACGCGGTTGTTTTCGGTGACGCCCACCGCAAGGCTCTCGATGTTGAAGCCGCGGCGGGAGAAGAGGCCGGAGACCTTGGAAAGGACGCCCGAATGGTTTTCCACCAAAACGGAAATGGTATGTTTCATAAAAAACCGCTCCTTTCCCCTACAGCGAGGATTCTTCCGGGCTCACGGCGCATTCCAGCAGAAACACGCCCTTGGAGGAAAGCAGGCGGTGAATCGCCTCATCCGCTTCCTCCATGCGGGAGATACGCTCCGCGGGGATGCCGTAAGCCTCTGCGAGCTTTATAAAATCGGGGCTGCCGTCGAGATTCACGCCAAAGAGGTTGTTATCATATAAATTCTTCTGGAGCTCCCGCACCATGCCCAGCCGGTTGTTGGACATCACGATGATTTTCACATCCACCCGGTGCTGGCAGATGGTTGCAAGCTCCATCAGCTGCATTTGGAAGGAACCGTCCCCGCATACGGCGACGACTGTTTTCGAAGGGCTTGCCAGCTTTGCACCGTAGGCAGCGGAAACGCTGTATCCCATGGTGCCCATACCGCCCGAGGTCAGGAACCGGCCCGAACGGATCGCAAAGTGGTTGGCCGACCAGATCTGGTTCTGCCCCACGTCCGCCACGAGGACGGTGTCGTCCGGCGCGGCGGCGGAAAGCCGCTCCATGAAGCGCTTCGGGTCGATGCAGCAGCCGGGCGCGGGCGAAGCTTCTGCCGCGGGAAGGCTTTTCAGCTCTCTGGCGCGCTTCGTCCATTCCGGGTCGGCGGTATAGTCCGTCTCCTCCTCGAAGCGGGTGAGAATGTTTTTTAAATCGCCCACGATCGGGATATGCGCGGGCATGTTCTTTCCGATTTCAGCGGGGTCGATATCGATATGTATAATCGTTGCATGCTCTGCGATCTGGCCCGGCTTCGACATCGCCCGGTCGCCCACGCGGGCGCCGCAGAGGATGAGAAGATCGGCCTCGCGGACGATGGCGTTAGCCGCCTTTGTGCCGTGGCTGCCGAGCATACCGAGATTCAAGGGGGAATCGGAAGGCAGCGCGCCGATGCCCATCATGGTGGTAACCACGGGAATCTGCGTTTTTTCCGCAAACCGGCGGAGTATCTTCTGCGAACGGCTCGGGAAAACGCCGCCGCCCGCGCAGATCACCGGACGTTTGGATTTGCCGACCGCGGCGAGCGCGCGTTTCACCTGCACGGCGTGGCCGCGGGTACTGGGCTTGTACCCCACGATATCCACCGAATCGGGGTATTCGAAACGGCTGATTTGCTTCTGCTGGATATCCACCGGCATATCGATGAGCACCGGGCCGGGCCGGCCGGTAGAGGCAATATGAAACGCTTCCCGGAACACGCGGGGGATATCCTCCACGTTTTTCACAAGGTAGCTGTGCTTGGTAAAGGGTTCGGTTGCGCCGGTAATATCCGCCTCCTGGAACACATCCCGCCCGAGCAGCTCGCTGCTCACCTGGCCGGTGATGATGACGATGGGGATGGAATCCATATATGCAGAGGCGACGGCCGTGATCACATTGGTGGCTCCCGGCCCCGAAGTAACCACGCAGACCCCCGGCTTTCCGGAAATGCGGGCATAACCGCTTGCGGCGTGGCCGGCGTTCTGTTCCTGACGCACCAGGATATGGCGGATGGGAGAGACGGAAAGAGCGTCATAAAACGGGCAGATCGCGGCGCCCGGGTAACCGAATACAACGGAAACACCCTCCTTGTTCAGGCATTCTACCATGGCTTCGGCGCCGTTCATATCGATCCCTCCTCAAAGTTGCATCAGACTTATGGTATCATTGCCCATCCAGCCGTTTATACGGCGAAGGGGCGTCTAAGCGGTATAATAATCTATTATACCACCTCGCGGAGATTCGTCAATCCAAAACAGCCCACCGAAGCAGGAAAAATGCGCGGGCCGTCTTGTATTTTTTGCCGGCGCGGTATTCACATTCTATTGATGATTTTTTTCGCATATGATATTATAATAAGGCTTGTACCAGGGGTATGAGGCTCATTCGGGAGGAATTGCAATGAGTACGTTCGATCAGTTCACACAGGGAGTCTCCGAAGCGGCGAACACCGCCGTGGAAAAAACCAAGTCGCTGCTCGAAGCGGCAAGGCTTAGCTCGAAGATTGCGGCCGAAAAAAACCGCAGGGAAAAGCTGTACCAGCAGATCGGCGAGCTGTATTTTCATGAATACCGCAGCCCGGAGCGCAAAAAGCTGGAAGCGCTCTGCGCGGATGTGGAAGCGCTCACGCAGGCGATCGCCGAGCTCGAAGAGCAGGTGCTGGAGGTCAAAAAGAAAAAGATATGCCCCGCCTGCGGTGCGGAACAGCCGGCAGACAGCCGCTTCTGCGGCCGGTGCGGCGCGACCTTCCCCTCCGAGGAAAACGGCATCGAGTGCCCCAACTGCCACAACCTCGTGGAATACGATTCCAAGTTCTGCACGGTGTGCGGCGTGCGCCTCCGGGAAGACGAAGAGGACAATATCTAAAAGCCCCCGCGGCTTCAGAAAAAAGCGGGAAACGAAAAAACAGGAGAGTGTGTAAAAAATGAAACGATTAACCGCGGCCGTATTGGCCCTGCTTTTATGCCTGGGGCTGGCCGCCTGCGGGCAGAAGAAGGTAGACAGGCAGGATGCCGCAGCAGTGGTGAGCGCCTATTTTGACGCGCTGAAGGCCGGCGATATAGACGCCGCCGTGACCTATCTGGAAGACGATTCTGCGGTCACTCTCGAGCAGTCTGAACGGGATATGCTCAAAAAGCTGTACAGCAAGCTGGAATACGAGATCGAAGGCAAGGCCTCTATGGTGAGCTCCACCGAATCGGAGGTCAAGGTGAAGGTCACGGCCGCGAATATTCAGGATATGTATCAAAAGGCGCAGTCTTTGTACATGACGGTCGGCGTGGGCGGCGAAGGGGAAGACGCGACCCTTTCGGCGGAGGACCAGCAGAAGGTCATGCAGGACGCGGTCGATTCCGTTCTGGAAAACGGGCTTACCACTTCGGAAAATGAAGTGGTCGTCGGCCTTACGCTGAAGGCGGACGGCTGGCGCATCATGGCAAGCGAAGAGCTGGCCATGGCGCTCGCGGGGGCCTCGGAGAGCGAGCCCGCCACCTCTGCTGGCGAAGCGGAAACAACTACCACCGCAGAATAGAAACAAGAATAAAAAGCGGGCCTCCCGAATTTTCGGGAGGCCCGCTTTTTTGCATGCTACAGATCGTCCGCATCCTGTTCAGGGATTTCCTCCATCTGATTAAGGCCCGTATAGCTCCCGAGGATGTCCGAAGGGATCCCTTCGCACCCGATGGAGACGTAAACGTCGATAGGGCCTTTTTTAGCGGCGCCGGTGGGGTCTTTTTTCACGTTTTCATTTTTCTGCCTGTGGTCGTCCATATCAGTACCTCCCATGGAAGAAGCCGCGAGCGGTTTTCCATAAATAAAAGCGATTGCACGGTTAGTATATGTTTGAAAAAATTTTTTATCCCCGCGGCGGCAAAACTTCCCGGCGGCACGGGATAGAACATGCGCGCCCGTGCAAAATAAAGAGGAATATATGGAAGGAGGCGCCCGGATGCAGCGAGAAAGGTTTTCTTCCCGGCTCGGATTTCTTTTGATTTCAGCCGGGTGCGCCATTGGCCTCGGAAACGTGTGGCGGTTTCCCTTCGTCACGGGGAAATACGGCGGCGCTGCGTTTGTGCTCCTGTATCTCGTGTTTTTGGCGGCGCTGGGGCTGCCCATCGTGGTGATGGAGCTTGCCGTGGGGCGGGCGAGCCGGAAAAGCGCAGCCCGGTCGTTCGATGAGCTGGAGCCGCCCGGAACCGTTTGGCACCTGCATAAATACGCCTGTATGGCGGGCAATTATCTGTTGATGATGTTTTACACCACCATCGGCGGCTGGATGCTGATCTACTGCTGGCATATGGCGTCCGGCGCGTTTTCCGGGCGCCGTGCGGAGGCGGTATCGCGCGTATTCGGCGAAATGCAGGGCAACCCCCTGCTGATGGCCGGTGCCATGGCGGCGGTGGTGGCCGGCTGCTTTACCGTTTGCTCCTTCGGCTTGCAAAAGGGCGTGGAAAAGATTACAAAGTGGATGATGCTCTGCCTGCTCGGCATCATGGGGGTGCTGGCGGTCCATTCCCTCACGCTTCCCGGCGCAGGGGAGGGCCTTGCCTTTTACCTGCGCCCGGATTTTTCGAAGCTCACGGAAAACGGGCTGTTCCGCGCCGTGTTCGATGCGATGGGACAGGCCTTTTTTACCCTGAGCATCGGCATGGGCTCCCTGGCTGTTTTCGGAAGCTATATCGATAAGCAGCGTACGCTCACCGGCGAAGCGGTGCGCATCACGCTTCTCGATACGGGCGTTGCGCTCATGGCGGGGCTTATCATTTTCCCCGCCTGCTTTACCTACGGCGTCCGGCCGGACAGCGGCCCGAACCTCATTTTCGTAACGCTTCCCAACGTATTTTCCGCCATCCCCGGCGGACGCGTGTGGGGCACTCTCTTTTTTATCTTTCTGCTGTTTGCGGCGCTTTCCACCATCGTTGCGGTGTTTGAAAACATCATCACCTGCTGGATGGACCTGAAAGGCTGGAGCCGCCGGAAGGCCGTGCTCATAAACCTCGCAGCGGTGCTGGTGCTTTCTATGCCCTGCGTCTTGGGCTGGAGCCTCCTAAGCGAGTTTCAGCCCCTCGGAGAAGGGAGCACCGTGCTCGACCTGGAAGATTTTTTAGTCAGCAATAATTTTCTCCCCTTAGGCTCGCTTGTGTACCTGTTGTTCTGCACGAGGCGATACGGCTGGGGATGGAAGAGCTTCCGCCGCGAAGCGAACACCGGCCGCGGGCTGCGCTTTCCCGCCTGGGCGAGGGTGTATGTTTCTTATATCCTGCCGGTGATCGTCCTGTTCATTTTCGTGCAGGGGTATCTTTCCCGTTTTTTTCCGCGGCTTTCGGGCGGGTGAGGCTGCCTTCCCGCAGGACTCCAGCCCCCTCCAGCATCAGGCCCTCCGTCATGGCGGCGAGCTCCTCCGGGGGGGCAACCATGCCGTCCGCCAGCCATTTTCGCAGCAGGCCGAGAAAGCCGGAACTCACAAATGCGTAAAAATACTCGATTTTTTGCGGGGAGGCGCCCTCGAAATATTTGGAGTAGCTTTCGAGGCAAAAATCGCGGCCTATGCTGAGCAGCTTTGCCATGAAGTCCTTATCGCCGTGATCGCCGAGGGTCACGATGCACAGATCGGAATTGTCTTTTAAGCACTGGAAAATTTCAGTGGTCACACGAACGGGCGTCACCTCGCCGCCCACATCCTTGAGGATGGGCAGGAGCGCCTGCTCCAGATGCTCCTGCATTTCCGCTTCGATCTGGCTGCGAAGGTCGTAAACATCGCTGTAATGGGCGTAAAAGGTGCCGCGGTTGATGCCCGCGAGCTCGCACAGCTCTTTCACAGAGATGCTTTGGATGGGTTTTTGGCAAAGCAGGGTGGTGAACGCCTTGCGGATGAGCATACGGGTCACGCGCGTGCGGTGGTCATTTGTTAACTTTTTCAAAACAGCCCCGTCCTTTCAACAGATGGTGTTCGATCTGTTCGATAACCGGCCACCCGAAACGAAACTGACGGTTGCCCGGTACTTTTTTCTTATTATAATATAAGTAGGAAAGAAAAACAACACAGTGTCCGATATCGAGAAGGAGTGTTTGATATATGAAACGTCTGCTGTACATCGTTACCGGGGCCAACGGGCACCTGGGAAATACCATCGTCCGCTATCTGAAAAAGGGCGGGCAGCTTGTGCGGGGGCTCATCCTGCCCTCGGAGCGGGCGGAAAACCGGGGAACAGTTACGTATTACAGAGGAGATGTGCGCGTGAAGGAGTCGCTTCGTCCGCTGTTCCAGAATACAGAGGGCATGGATGTGATTGTGATCCACACAGCGGGTATTGTGGATATTTCCTCCGATGTTTCCCCGGAGCTGTACGATGTGAATGTGAAGGGCACCCGGAACCTCACCGAGCTCTGCCGGGAATATGGGGTGAAGCGTCTCGTGTATGTGAGCTCTGTGCACGCGATCCCCGAGAAGGACAAAAACAGTGTCCTTCGCGAGGTTCATAGCTTTTCACCGGACGAGGTAGTTGGCGGCTATGCGAAGACCAAGGCGGAGGCAACGCAGCTCGTGCTGGACGCGGCGGCGGAAGGACTCCCTGCGGTGGTGGTACAGCCCTCCGGCATTCTCGGGCCGTACGATTCCTCGGGCAACCATCTCGTGCAGCTGGTGGAGGATTATATCAGGGGCCGCCTGCCTGCCTGTGTGAAGGGCGGGTATGATTTCGTGGATGTGCGCGACGTTGCCATGGGCTGCCTCGAAGCAGCGCACAAGGGCAAGGCGGGCGAATGCTATATCCTTTCGAACCGGCATTATGAAATAAAGGAAGTGCTCGCCATGGTGAAGGCGGTGCAGGGGGGCAGGCGGCTGCCGGTGCTCCCCATGTGGATGGCGCGGGCGGCGGCCCCCCTGCTGGCCTTTTACGCCCGGTGCAGAAAGGAGCGCCCTCTTTATACGCGCTATTCGCTCTATACCCTCGCGAGCAACGATAAGTTTTCGCACGATAAGGCCACGCGGGAGCTTGGCTACCGACCGCGCGACCTGCTGTGGACTATTCGGGATACCGTCCGATGGGTGAGCCGCAGAAAAACGGCGGCGAAGGCGTAAACAGAATAGAGGAAGGCCGCAGGCGTAAAGCCTGCGGCCTTCCCGTTTGATGGGATGCAGGTTCCAGATGCAGCGGTCTTGTAAACCCGGATGAAAAATCAATACCTTGTTTTTTCTCGGGAACATTCGATTTTGGTATTGAAAAGCGCAGTAACTCAGATACAATGGTAATTAAGCTCAATTTAGGCGCACGGGGATGCCCGGGCGTTACAGACACTGAGAAACAGAAAGGCAGAAGATCATGAAAAACAAAGCAGATGAATATGCAAGCGCCTCTGATATTTACAGCGATCTGCACTGGAACCTTACCGGCCTCACGGAAAATATTATGGTTTTAGAACTGCTCACGGAGAATTATGACGTTTGCTGCCGTCGGTACGGCAGAGAGATCATAGAGGCCTGCCTGCAGCGTACGCAGAACTATCTGGAACAGTACACGGAGGAGATTTCCCTGCTCGGCCGCCTTGCGGCAAAGCCCTTTTTTTCTGAGCCGGTAACGAGGGGAGAGGGGCCGCAGGAAAAAGAACGGAATTAGCGAAAAACATATCCCGCTTTAAGTTAAAAGAACACAGGAAGCCCATGGCAGGGGAAAGCGGCCATGGGCTTCTTAGTATTTCGTTGCAGGTCAAAAAATAAAAGCTTTCTGATTCGGCCCCGGCTTTATCAGGGGGGCGGCGCGGAAACCGGCGTCAATCCTCTTTTTCCACGGGAATCTTCCCATGCTCCGCTTCGAATTCGGCCACGCTTTTTTTGATATACTGTTCGATCTCCCGGTTGGCGGAACGCCCCTCCCATTCCGCAACATAACGGAATTTGCGGAACAAAAGGCGGTCGATCCGCAGGGTGTAGCGCAATAGCTTATCCTTCATTTCTTCACCTTCGCTTCGTCACTTTTCCACTCTATTTTAGTGAAAAAACGGTCGGCTGTCAAATTAATCCAAAGGCAAGGGACGCTTTTTATCTCAGCCGGAAGCGGTTCCGCGTGTAATCGAGAAGGCCTTCCTGCTTCAGCCGGCTCAGCTGCGCAGACATGGCGCTGCGCTCCACGCAGAGAAAATCCGCCAGCTCCTGGCGGCTGAAGGGGATGGTGAACGTTCTGCCGCCCGCCGCCACCGCCTGGTCGGAAAGGTAGGCCAGCAGCTTTTCCCGCGTGCTCCGCATGGAAAGATAACGGATTTTGTGATTCAGCGTCACGTTTTTTTGAGCTAAAATCCGCACCATGTTTTCCACCAGCCGGCGGTGAAAGCCGCAGGGGGCGGGGCAGGTCTGCAATATGCTCCGGGTGCTGAAAAGCAGGATTTCGCTTTCCTCCTGCGTGAAGACGCTTACCGGCAGGCACTCCTGCCCGGCAAAGGAAAACGCTTCCCCGAAAAGCCCGCCCGCCTTCAGCGCGCCTAAGATGCTCCGGTTGCCGAACGCATCTTCATAAACCACCTGCGCGCTGCCGCGCAGGAGTACGCCGGTATATTCGGCCGGGTCCCCCGCCGAAAAGACCGCCGCGTTTTTAGGAAAGGTTTTGCAGGAGGCGCCGAGGCACCCGAGCAGCTTCGGCAGATCCGTTTCCCCGATGCCCAGGAAGAGAGGCGAGCGGCAGGCGGCGTTCCAATCCAGTTTCATTTTTCAGCTCCTTTGTTGGAAAAACAACATACTTATTGTGAGTATTGTAGTAAGCTGTATGCAGAAAGTCAAGGAGGTTTTTCACTATGATTCGAAAAATCATTCATATCAATGAAGAAAAATGCAACGGCTGCGGTGCGTGCGCCGAGGCCTGCCACGAGGGCGCCATCGGCATGGTGGAGGGAAAAGCAAAGCTGCTCCGCGACGATTACTGCGACGGCCTCGGCGACTGCCTCCCCGCCTGCCCCACGGGAGCCATCACCTTTGAAGAGAGGGAAGCGGCGGCCTATGACGAAGCCGCGGTAAAAGCGGCGCAGGCGAAAAAAGCGGAAGCAGGTGCGCTGCCCTGCGGCTGCCCGGGCACGCAGGTGAAGGCGATCCGCCGGGCCGAGGCAAAGAAAAGCGCCCCCGCCGCATCGCCGGAAAGCATGCTCCGCCAGTGGCCGGTGCAAATGAAACTCGTGCCGGTGAACGCGCCGTATTTCGATGGGGCCAACCTCCTCATCGCGGCGGACTGCACGGCTTACGCCTATGGAGATTTTCACAGCCGCTTCATCCGGAACCGCGTGGCGCTCATCGGATGCCCGAAACTGGATGAAGGCGATTATGCGGAAAAGCTCACGCAGATTCTTGCGAACAACGAGATTATGAGCCTGACCGTGGTGCGCATGGAGGTGCCCTGCTGCGGCGGCATCGAGCAGGCGGCAAAGCGCGCGCTGCAGGCCAGCGGGAAAATGATTCCCTGGCAGGTGGTAACCGTCTCGACCGACGGGCGCATTCTCGAATAACTCGGCCTGCAAAAAAAGAACTGCCCCCTTCGGAAAGCCGACTTGGGGCAGTTTTTTTATGCTTCGGGCGGGCAAAAGCCTTCGATCAGCGCGAGCTTCTGCGTGCGGGGCAGCTTTTTTAGGGCCGCCTCCCGCCTGAGGGCTTCGCCTTTCGTGCCGAAGGCCTCATAGTACACGAGCTCTACAGGCCGGCGGGAGCGGGTGTATTTCGCGCCGAGGCCGCTGTTGTGCATTTTTTCCCGTCGGGCGGGGCTTGTGGTATAGCCGCTGTAAATGGTGCCGTCCGCACACCGGAGCATATAGGCGTAATGCGCCATTTCCACCCGGCCCCTTTCTTAAAGATGCAGCTTTTTCGTAATCTCGCGGTACATGGGCTTCCAATAGAAAATCAGAAGCATGGCAATCACGATGAGGCTCACCGCCACGCACAGTACAGAGGGAATCATCATCTTCGGAATGCCGAGAAGCAGGAAAATCACGGGGATGATCCCTAAAATGGCGCACAGAACGAGGTAGATGAGATAATCCCTGTCCGGCATGCGGAGCACGCGGGAAAGGATGATGACCGCCAGCATCGCCCCTGTGCACACGGAGGGGAACACGTATTCCACCGACCAGCCCCGCCAGCCGGTGAGCCAGTCCCACACGAAGGCCAGGGCCGAGATCAGCACCAGCTCCCAAACGATGTTGTTGAGCAGCTTTGCTTTTTTGACGAGGCCCACCACGGCCCACAGCCAGCCGCATAAAAGCCCGAACGCCGCGAAGAGCGACCACCAGACGCGGGTGGGAATGAGGATGTTGATGGCAACAGAAGCCACGGCGGCGGCAACCGCCGCAAGGGATATGATTTGGATGAGCCGCCGGGTGCGGTTGGGGTTGGGCGGGATCACCGGGTAGCTGCGGTGCTCCTCCGCCTCGCCCGCAAGACTCCCCCCGCATAAGGGGCAGCGCTCATGGATCCCGGCGATATCGGTATGGCAGGCTTTACAGTGAAGCATATCGGGCGTTTCCTTTCAATCGGCTGAATTGCTTGCAACTTCGATGCGGATCCCCATTTCGGCCAGCATCCGGAAAAAGTTGCGCTGGATATCGGTTTCTTCAAACTGGGAGCTGAACCCGACCGAAAGCACATCCCCGCAGGTGCACACGCACGCCTGCAGCTTTGCGGTGCCGGCAAGCACGGTCATGTTCCGCACATACCCGGCGATTTCCTTCGGCAGCTCCACCCGCCCCACGTTTGAGATTACCATGGTCTCTCCGAGGTCGGAAATGCGGCGGGCAATGCGCAGGCAGAAGTTTTTAAACGAGAGCGGCGCGATCTTGGCAAACGGATTGCGC
The DNA here is from genome assembly GCA_958436475.1 of uncultured Clostridia bacterium. Taxonomy (GTDB): domain Bacteria; phylum Bacillota; class Clostridia; order Oscillospirales; family Acutalibacteraceae; genus CAUBKG01. The sequence goes on along the minus strand of CAUBKG010000009.1, from coordinate 28,466 downwards.
TCTACCGACATATACCGGCTGATCCTTCCGCTGAGGCGTTCCTTCGTGAGCTCGTGCTCGAAGCCGGCTTTGAGCGCAGAGATGATATGGCCGAGATCGTCTTCCCCCGTGCCGAACCGGTAGGCCACGCGGATGTTGCCGAAAAAATTGCGGGCCGTTTCGGAAGGGAAATAGTTTCGCAGATTGACCGGCACGGTGAGCACCACCGGCTTTTTTTCTTTATACAGCATCATTTCCCGGTGAATAGACATCACCAAAAGCGCGCTGAGGAAAATAGTGAGGGAAGCGCCGTGCGCCTTTGCAAGAGCGAGCACGTCCTTACAGGGCATGCGCCCCTCCGTGATGATCTGTTCCTCGCTTCGAATGCCGGAAAGGCGGTATACATGCTTTGGCAGATTGGATTTTTCCAATTTCACGTGCTTGTAATATTTTTGAAAGCTGTCTTCCGCGCGGCTCGAAAGAGGCGCGGGCGCAATCTCGTCTGCAAGCTCGGGGTGCACCGCTTCCGGGTGGACTTCCGTGAGATACCGGCAGAGAAAGGCCTTGAGAAACTGCATGGCGCCGGTACCGTCCGTCAGGGCGTGGTAAACGTCCAGATTGATGCGGTTGTGGTAATAGCTCACATCGAACAACAGCCCTCGCTTGTTCCGGTAAAACAGCTGGGCGCAAACGCCCCGGTTTTCTTCGTGCACCGTGGGGGAGATATCGCTCGCCTCGAGATAATACCAGAACAGGCCGCTGCGGAGAATGTATAGAAAATGCGGGAACTGCTGCAGAGTCCGATCCAGCGCGCGCTGAAGCGGCGCTTCCCGTACCGGCTCATGAAGCTCGCAGGAAATCCGGAACACGCCCGTTGACCGCCTGCTGCTGGTGGCGGGGAAGATTTTTCCCGCGTTATCGAGTTTCAGCCAGCTCGGCGTTCTCTCCATTGCTTTCCCTCCTGTTCAAAAACGAATATATGAGCTCGTGCGCCCGGCGCACGTGGACGTATCCTGCGCCGAGACTCAGAAAACCGTGAAGGGCGTCCTTCATGCGGTAGCAGGTCACACGGTTTCCCGCCTCCAGGAGCCTGCGGGCGTATTCCTCGCCCTCGTCCCGCAGAGGGTCGAATTCGGCGGTGATGACGAGGGTATCCGGCTGGTTGGAAAAATCCTCCGCCAAAAGCGGGGCGAAATAAGGGTTCGCAAGGTCGCCGTCGTCCCGCTTATAGAGGTCGATATATTCGCAGATACGCCGGGAGGTCAGCAGATAATCGCTCCCGTTTTCGGCTACCGAGGGGAAGGGGGAATTTTCGCTGTGGTCGGGATAGGTGGAGGGGTAAATGAGAATCTGGCGCGGAATGGAAAACTCGCCTTCGTCCCGCGCTCTGAGGGATACCGCCGCGGCGAGGTTTCCCCCGGCGCTGTCTCCTACCAGGGCAACTCTGCCGGGATCGAAGCCAAAGCTTTCCGGGTGCAGGAGAAGCTCCCGGGCGGCGGCGTAGCAGTCGTCGAGGCCGTCGGGGAAAGGATGCTCCGGCGCAAGGCGGTATTCCACCGAAACCACCCGGCAGCCCGATGCGCGCGCCAGAGCGCGGCAAACGCCGTTATATGTGTCGATATTCTCCGTGACCCAGCCTCCGCCGTGGAAGAAGAGGAGCGTATCCTCCGCCGTATCCTCCTGCGGGGTATATACGCGGGTCAGAATCTCCCGGCCGCCGGATTCGATCACATGGTCGTGCCGCCGGTAAAGCGGCAGAAAAACAGGCGGCGATTTAATATACCGGAAGGAGCGTTCGAGCTGATATGTCTTTCGGATATCGATATCCGGGTAAGAGAGGGCCTTTAAAGCCAGCCTCATGAATTTATTGATTGCCATGGTGTTCCTTTCCGCGCGGTGCGCAGGAAAAATCCTTATTTTATTATGATACTATATCGGCAATATAAAATCCACAGGCCGCGGAAAAAAACGGCCGATGTAAAAAAATATAAAAATTTCCGCCCGGCGTTTGCCAAGCGGAAATCATGGTTACCGGCAGCAGCCGCTGCCGAAAATACGGCGGATGCGGATGGCGGTGATCTGCGGCGGAATGCTGCGCGTCATAACCCCGTTGAAAAGAATTCCCACCCTATCGCCGATAGAAAAGCATCGCGCGTTGTTCGTCCGCACGAGGACGTCCTGTGAAGTGGAGCGGTCGCGGACAAGCAGGCTGGACGCCTGAACTTCCCGTACCGTTGCAATCATGAGCATGGTTTTGCGCCTCCTATACAATGTGGTACAAGACCATTGTATGCCGTGCGGACAAACCTTGACAATAAAATACAAAACACAAATCCGGCTTCCCAAAGGCTCAAAGGCGCTGGCGCCGCCGCTTTTTCCGCTTTCTTCCGGCGAGCCGGGCGAGGTAAGAAACAAGCAAAACCGCCCAGGAAAGAGCCTCCGCGTAGGCGATGACCATATTGCCGAAGAAGGGGGCGAGCGCATACGAGGCGGCGATTCGGACGATCAGGGAGAATATCCCCGCAAGGCTTGAAAACAGCACGTCTCCCATCCCTTCCAGAAAGCCGCGGATCGCGGTTGCCGCTCCGAATACCACATAGAAGCAGGCGATGCGAAGGAAAAAATCCCGCCCGATCGCTTCCACTTCCGCTCCGACGCCGAACATGGAAATGAGGCTGCCGCCGGTAGGGATGACCAGTACGGTCAGCAGCAGGGAAACGCCGGCCATCATTAGGGCGCCGACCTTGAAAAATTTACGGACACGCTGCTTATCCCCGGCCCCGCGGCTCTGCGCGACCATTGTGGAAATAGCGGAACCGAGGTTGATGATGGGCAGCAGAATAATGGAGTCCACCCGGTAGGCCGTGGTAATGGCGGCGACGGTCTGCGTGCCGAAGCCGTTCATGAAGTTCTGCAGAAGAAGGCTGCCGAAGGCGCTGATGCTGGACTGAACCGTGGGCGGGGTGCTCAGCCGGAAGCCCTCCTTCACAGCGGCCCGGTCCACCATATGCCGGCTGATCCGGAACCGAAGGACAGCATGCTTTTTCACGGCATAACAGATGATAAATACCGCCATGATGATTTGCGAGATCACGGTGGCGGCCGCGGCGCCCCTTACCCCTAAGCGCAGCAGCGCCACAAGCAGAATATCCAATACGACGTTGACCGCCGAGGAAAGCAGGATCGCCAAAAAGGGGGCCTTGCTGTCTCCAATCGCGCGAAGCGCGGCGGAATAAATATTATAAACGGCAAGGAACGGAATCCCGAGGAAAATGATCTGCAAATAGGTTTTCGAGAGGGTGAAGATATCCTCCGGCGTATGCAGGGCCTGGAGAAAGGGCCCAGTGAACCAGATGCCGAGGCAGGTGAAAACCAAAAAAACAGAGCCGAGTATCACGAGGAAGGAGGAGAGGATCCGATGGATGCCGCCCGTATCGCCTTGGCCGAACTTGAGCGCAAAGAGGATGGACAGCCCCAGCGTGAAGCCGGTGATGGCCATAATATAAAAATTAGTTACCGTGCCGGTCGCGCCGACCGCCGCCAGCGCCAGCTCGCCTTCCACGTTGCCCACAATAAACGCATCGGCCCAGTTATAAAGTTGCTGCAGCAGGCCGCTCAAAATCAAAGGCAGGCTGAACTGCACGAGCGTATATGCAATATTTTCTTTTGCTGTTTTTGTTTGCACGCTGTGTGTTCCTCCCCCTGGTTTGTTTTTCCGGCATCTCAAATAAAAAACCGCACGCAAGTCAGCCTTGCATACGGTAGGTGCTCACCCGTTCGGTTTGCGTTTTGCATGATAACATGAAAACGCCCGTTTATCGAGGCGCTCCTCCGGGGCCGGTCTTCCGGGAACACACCGCCGGCCTGTTCCCGGAGAAAGGGCGCCCGCGGGAACCCGAAGCTCCATTCAGCCTTCCAGGGAGCCGCCGCGTTTCCTGAAGCGAAATAAAAGCTGAAACAGCCCCATCGCCCACAGCCCGATTGCCATAAACGCACAGGACATCGCCAGATTGACGATCAGGGCGCCGGTTTGAAGCTCCGTGATATCTGTGGAATTTTCAGGGGCTTCCGGATCGTATTTGATGGAGAAGGTTTCCCCCGGGGCCTTATAAAACTTTGTGCCGACGATCCTGCCGAGATGGCTGCCGCTGTCTGAATCATACTGGTAGCCGATATCGTAAACCGTAATGTATTTTCTGCTGCTGCTCCTGGAACTATTATATTCCTCGCGCTCGTGGACGTCTGTAACCGTTGCCGTTGCAACGGTCCAATCCTTCGCGGCAAGCTGCTGCGAGTAAGTATTGACTGCGGTAACAAAAAAATAAATTCCCCCGAGAAAAAATGCAACGCCAAATATGCTGACGATGATTCTTCTTGGGTCAAAGCCGGCCGGTCCAGCCCCCTGCACTCTTCTGCGGGCGGGCAGATCATATTCGCGCTGCGGCGCATCGCCGCTTCGCTGTGAAAAGCTGCCCGGATCGTCGTTTTCCGGCGCCGTGCGGTATGCGTTTCCTTTTTTATCCACGGCAGCCGTAACCCTATCGAACGCAGAGAGAAAGCTCTTCCCCTCGCTGTGCAGGGAGTCGTCTACGATCGCATCGAGCTCAGCGCCGCTGATTTCTTTTTCAATTTGGGAAAGCGCGCGGAATGGATGAAGAATGCTGACGACCAGATAAAACGCGATCACGAGAGCCCCGGCCACTTTAAAAAGCAGAAAAGAGCCGAGAAAACCGAAAACAAGAAAACAGAGGCCAACGAGGCCGGGTACAAAATTTAAAAGAAGGCCTTCTATAATTCCCGAACATATAAGGGAAACAGGGTATTTATTTTTTATTGTAATCACTTGCTTTCTATTGATGTCGGTATAGATTATACTGCACGATGTCAAAAAACACAATGAATTTTACCGCTCGTGCATGGGCCTTCCCGCAAGGATTTCAGCAAAAGCCCTGCACAGGCATGTTTTTTGAACGCTCAGACGTATCACCAGGGTCCCGAATCCCTCCGGATAAAAAACAGCCATCCACGCAGAAGCGTGAACGGCAGAAAAGAGGGGCCCCCGAAAAGGCACGCACCCATAAGGAAGTAATTTCATTACCGCAGGGCGGCATAGTCAAAAGCTATGCCGTTCTGCTTTTTTTTGCCGTTCAATGGTCTGTTCGTCCTCGCCCTGTTCCAGTTCCCCGATAAAGTTCCAGACAATTTCTATTTTCTGTCTGCGGTGTCCGCTGGACTTGTCCGGCATATGGACAATGATTTTCTTCACAAACTCATTGACGATAATAGGCGTCAGTTCCCGTATTCCCACATACTTGCGGATAACGGCGGCGAAGCTGTCAAAATCCGTCTTGTCTTGTTCGTAGGTATCAACGGCGGCTTGCTCCGTATTGACAAACTCCGTCAGTTCTTTTTGCTCTGCTTCATACTCGGCAGACAGTTTCAAAAACCTGTCATGAGAAATCACGCCTGTTATATCGTCCTCGTAAATCCGCTTGAATATGCGGTCAAGTTCGGCAATCCGTTTTCTTGCCTGTTCCAACTCTTTCTTTCGCCGCTTCATTGCCTTTTCTGCTTCTGCAAATCGTTGCTGATAGACTGCTTTCTGAAAATTTTGTATGTCGTCAAAGAACATTGCTGTTACTGCAAATATCCGTTGAAGAACGAACAGCTTCAATGTTTCTTCGCGGATATAATGAGCGGAGCAAGTACCTGTATTACTCTTGTAATTGGAGCATACATAGTGGTCTTGCTTTGGAGAGAAACTGTTCGTCGTGCAGAAATACAGCTTTTCCCCACAATCGGCGCAGTAGAGCAAACCGGAGAACAATCCCTGTTTTCCTGTCTTTGTGGGGCGGCGTTTATTTGCCCGAAGTTCCTGTACCCTCTCAAATACCTTTTCGTCAATAATGGCAGGTTGCGTATTGGAAAAGATGCGATAGTTTTCGGGAGCGTTTTGTAAACGCTTTTTCAGCTTATGAGATTTGGAATAGGTCTTGAAGTTGACCGTACAGCCCGTATATTCTGGGCGTTCCAAAATCCCCGCTATGGATTTGTAATCCCACCGATAGAGGTTGTCCGGCATAGGCTTTCCGTCACGCTTTGCATAGTAGGCTTTAACTGTTAGAACCCTGTCTGCTGTCAGCAACTTTGCGATCTGCATAGGCCCTTTTCCTGCTATGCACAATGCAAAGATACGCTTTACGACCTCGGCAGCTTCCTCGTCTAGAATCCATTTCTTTTTGTCATCAGGGTCTTTCTTGTACCCATAAGGTGGATTAGTACAGAGATGTTCGCCGGAGTTGCCCTTTGCACGCATAACAGCGCGGATTTTCTTGCTCGTATCGCGGGCATAAAAATCATTGAACAGGTTGCGAAAAGGAGTGAACTCATTATCGCCCTTGTCGCTGTCTACTCCGTCATTGATTGCGATATAGCGAATATCGCGCTCTGCAAAGAAGCTCTCGGTGTAGTAGCCAACTTTCAGATAATCACGCCCCATACGGGACATATCCTTGACGATAACTGTCATGACCTTTCCGGCTTCTGCAAGCCCTATCATCTCATTCCAGCCGGGTCTATCGAACGTAACGCCCGAAACGCCGTCGTCAATGAAAAATGTGGGATTGGGAAAGTTGTTGTCAGTTGCATACTTGAGTAAAATCTTTTTCTGATTTGCTATGCTGTTGCTCTCCCCGTCAAGTGCGTCCTCTTGAGAAAGTCTTGCATATAAAGCGGTGATGTTGTCGGGATAAATTTTCGTCGTTGTCATGTGTTCATTCCTCCTGTAATGAACGCCCGACAAACAGGTTGCTATCTGTATTATAGCGGACTTCTTTTTTCTTGTCAGTAGGCGTTTTGCCGGATTCCGCTTTTATGAGCCGTTCTATTTTGTCATAGAGCAGTTCCGAGCCGCCGCAAATCGTTGATACTTCGTAAATCGTACCGCTGATTTTATATGTAACTGTTTCCCTCAGCGGAGTGCCCTTTTTCGGCAATAAATTATCTTGCTTTGTTTCTCGTTTCCTTTCCATTCCTTTCCCGTCCTTTCGTAGTTTTGATAAAGAAAAGTTTCTCAGCAAGCATAGGAAAGGGGTACCCTTTCCGTAAAATGCACCGCATTTTGCTTGTTGGGAAGTCTCCCAAACCCTCTGATTTTCTTTTCGATACCTACTACGCTGCACAGGGCGATTTTGCCAAAATTTTAGAGAAGATTTTTCAAAAACTTTTCTTGTTGCCTACTATGGAGAAATATACGAAAATACCAAAACAAGCCATATAAATTTGAAAATTTCATTTTCCATGTTATAATAAACCCTACACTTTAACACCAGACTTTTCGGCTATGGTATCTTTTAGGGAGAATGGAGGCGAGAAACAATGACTACATATAAAACTGCGGAAGTTGCTGCAATCATCGGGATCCACCCGAATACAGTTCGTTTATATGAAAAATTGAAGCTGATACCAAAACCGGAACGCCTGTCAAACGGTTATCGTGTATTTACAGATTTTCATATATGGCAATGCAAACTAATACGGCTTGCGTTTCAAGTAGAAGTATTGCAAAATGGTTTGAGAAAGAAAATTGCACGAATGATTATGGTATCTGCTACGAGTGACTTTGACACAGCAATCACACTGACAGAGGAATACTTAAAGCAGATTAGACAGGAACGAAGAAACGCCGAAGAAGCAATTAAGATTGTGAAACAAATATTGTCCGGCGGTGTGCAGGAAAACTCACACAATCTGAAACGGAAAGACGTATCAAATCTACTTGATATTTCTATGGACACACTCCGAAATTGGGAGATGAACGGCCTGCTTACTGTCAAGCGAAAAAATAACGGGTATCGTGTTTATACGGACGAGGACATACAGCGGCTAAAAATCATTCGTTCATTAAGATGTGCAAATTATTCTTTAGAAGCAATCCTACGGCTCTTACAACAATTATCTAAAAATCCCGATACGGATATTCGTGTTGCGCTAAATACCCCAAAACAGACTGATGATATTATTTCCGTTTGTGATAGACTTATCATATCGCTTTCAGCAGCGGAAACAAATGCAAACTCTCTTTTGGATATGCTGCAAGAAATGAAAATCTTATTTTTATAAACCCTACACTTTGCCACCAATGTTTTCATTGGTGGTATTTTTATAGAGAAAAAGCAAAGGAGGTCTTATTATGCAAACTGCAATCAAAGTCGAGCAGTTGTCAAAAAGCTATGGCAATCTGCTTGCAGTAGACAAAATCAGTCTATCAGTAAAATGCGGCACCGTTTACGGGTTGCTTGGCGCAAATGGCGCAGGAAAAAGTACAACGATTGAATGTATCTTAGGTACAAAAAGGGCAGATAGCGGAACAGTATCAGTCTTAGGTTTTAACCCCCAAAAAGACAGACGCTGCCTGTTTCAAAATGTCGGTGTACAGTTTCAGGAAAGCGATTATCAGCCGGAAATCAAGGTTTCCGAGTTATGCGACGAAACAGCCTGCTTATATGAAGCTCCCGCAGATTGGAGAAAACTTTGCGAGCAATTCGGGATCGGCAGTAAAATTGATAACGCAGTCAAAAATCTATCCGGCGGAGAACGTCAACGTTTGTTTATTGTACTTGCCTTAATTCCTAATCCAGAGCTTGTATTTCTTGATGAGCTGACTACCGGACTTGACGCAAAAGCCCGGCGTGATGTTTGGAAAATTCTATCAGAATTAAAGGACAAAGGATTGACTATCTTTTTAACTTCTCATTTCATGGACGAAGTGGAAACCTTATGCGACGAGATATGTATTCTGAAAAAAGGAAAGGCTACATTTTACGGAACTGTTGAGCAAGCAAAGAAAGCCAGCGGCTGCGAAAAATTTGAGGACGCTTATCTTGCGCTTTCGGGAGAGGTGGTAGAGGAATGAAATCATTTGTAACGCTCTTAAAAAATGAGCTAAAACTCAATATCAGAAACATGAATATGGTTATCTTTGCCGTTATCATGCCATTAGTTGTATTAGTCATTCTTGGCTTTATATACGGCACAAAACCCGCTGCTGACGGAACGGCATACACTTTTTTGGAACAATCCTTTGGCGCACTTTGTTGTATTTCCATTTGCGCGGGTGGACTAATGGGCTTGCCGCTTGTGGTATCAGAATATAGAGAACGCAAAATTTTGAAACGTTTTCAAGTTACCCCTGTTAGTCCGGCAAAATTGCTTACCGTGGAATTTACAATTTATGTAATATATTGTGTTGTATCAATGCTTACTTTGTTCCTCGTTGCTATGCTGTTTTGGAAAATAAAGATACATGGCTCTTTGCTCTTGTTTTTAGGAAGTTGGCTGCTGACTATGGTATCTACGTTAAGCATTGGTCTGTTAGTCGGTGGTATTGCTAAAAATATGAAAAGCGCAAGTGTTATTGCCTGTATCTTGTACTTTCCTATGCTGATTTTTTCGGGGACAACGCTTCCGTTTGAAGTTATGCCCGTTGCTATGCAGAAGATAATCAGTATCTTTCCTATGACACAAGGTATTCAGTTAATGAAAGCAACATTTCTTGGATTGCCGACCGAAAACGTCCTGTTTCCTGTTGTTGTTATGGGAGCCGTTATACTAATCTGTTTTGGAATTTCTGTAAAGTGTTTCAAATGGGAATAAGCAACTAAAATACAAACTCCATTTTTAATCTGCCGGACGACGGCAAAAGAAAAAAACCGTCGTTACGCAGATACTTTGACGCGCCCTTTTGATGAAACGACGATTTTGAGAAATCAGAACCGTCGTTTTATTATCTTGTAAATCAGTGATTGGCAACGACGGTATCAAAGAGGTATTGTCATGTTGCTTTTTTATGCTCTGAATAGCTCAACCCGTGGTGAACAATCAAAAAAATTCTGTCCAACAGAACGGGATTTTACGGCTATCAGTATGAACTGTCAGCTCATTTAGTGTGTTTTAACAACTCATATTACTCAAATGCTCATGCGGCTTTATGCTACATGGGCGTTTGAGTAATAGCCCCCCTACTGGGAAGAAAGGGGGTGAGTTATAATGAGGTATTCCGAACAATTCATGGAACATATCGAGTACACTTTCGCAGCTTTTTGTAATGTCGTTCTTCGTAATGCGGCAATCAACGCATACCGCGATTTCGGACGGAAACAGAGACGGGAAGTATCACTTGACTATCTGATGTCCGAAACGCCATTTGAGCCATTTACAATGGATCGTTACTTTGAACAATACGATACGCCGACGGTATTTGTTGTGAAAGGTCAAGAGATTATTGTGGTAAGTAAGCGATTGGCCGACGCATTATCCAGATTACCGGAGCAAAGGCGTACTGTCCTACTGATGTATTTCTTTCTCGGCTATACCGATACAAAAATCGGAAATGAGTACGGACGCAGCAGAAGTACAGTCAACTATTGGAAGTTCGCAGCATTGAAACAGTTAAGAAAAGAAATGGAGAAAACAGAACATGAGGAATAAGAAACTGATACCTTTTGAAGTCATCGAAAAAGCTGTCGCCGGAGAGCCGGAAGCGATAGACGCAGTATTGCGGCACTACACGCCGCGGATTAAGCACCTTTCTATGTACCAAGGGCGTATCAATGACGAGATACAAGACCGTCTGAAAGCACAGCTTATACAGGCTATCTTCAAGTTTCGTTTTGACAGATAGCGAGTAGCAAAGCCAAAAACAGCCGTCAAGGATAAACTTCGCGCTTCGCGTCCTTGGCGGCTGTTTCCGCCTTTGCTGTCGGGCAGTCAAGAGAGCGCAATCGGATAAACCGCTTCCGCTCTCAATTCATTGTGAATGTTACGCGATAGAGGCTGATTTTCCCTTAATTTATGAGGCTTTGGAGACGCAACAAGGGCGTGGGTAATGGTTTTATATTCATACCCTCGAAAATGGCGTTCTACTGCGTAACGCAATATGTATGTTTTTTAATATGGTTATAATGTTTGATGTTTGGAAAACGTATTGACAAACATGAAAAATAATCATATACTAGGAGCAGTAATTGATAATATTTAAGGAGGAAAATAAAATGCCTAAAGAAAAAGTACTAGGTACAACAAGTGAAACTACAAATATTCCGCCCAAAAAAAAGCAGTCTCGCCTGTCTCAATCCAAATGTCCATCTGTTCCCATAGAGGATGTCCTCATTATTCCCCGAGCTATTAAGGACAATTTTGCGGGACAAGCTGCTGCGCCATTATTACTTGCTGAAGCGTGTAACATATCGCCAACTAGTTCAAATTGGAGGACTTTAACTGGAGCCGCTGTTGCTTATGGTTTAACGTCAGGAGGGTACAATTCTAAAAGCATTTCACTGACTACACTTGGTGAGAGAATTATCGCTCCATTAAAAGAAGGAGATGATAATGCAGCTCTTAAAGAAGCTGTAATGCTACCTTCATTATTGGCTGAATTTTATAAACAGTTTGATAATAACAAATTGCCTCGAACAGATATTGCTTATAATATACTTACGAGTAAAGGTGTACCCAAAGACAAAGTGGAGGCCACTTGGAATATATTGAGAAGTAATGCTCAAAAAGCTCAAATACTTAGAGTTATTAGTGGAAACGAATATATTTTTATAGATAATTCAGTATCGGTTGAAACGTCGGAAAATGAAGAAGAAAATGATTCTAATCCTATTGAAATGAATGAATCTATTCCAACAGAGGTATTGGAAAAAATGAATATCAAAACACCTACTGCGGTTACGGAACCAATACCTCCAAAAAGAGATAAGCCTAATATCTTTATTTCTCATGGAAAGAATAATACAATTATAGTCGGGCAGCTAAAGGAATTATTAGCATATGGACAAATGGAGCCTATCGTTTCTGTCGAACGCGAAACAACAGCTATACCTGTTCCAGATAAAGTATTCGATGATATGAGAAATTGTGATGCAGGTATAATTCATATTGACTTAGAAGAGATTCCATTAGGAGATGGGGAGCAAAAATTTAGCCATCTCAATGAGAATGTTTTAATTGAAATAGGTGCTGCAATTGCTTTATATGATAAGCGTGTGATTCTTCTCTGCAAAAAAGGGACGCCTCTTCCCTCAAATTTACAAGGGCTATACCGTTGTGAATATGAAGGTAATCAATTAGATTATTCATCTACTATGAAACTATTAAAAACTATGCAAGAACTCCGAGAAATGATGTAATAGATTGTGGTAGGGACTATTTAAATCTCAATATAATGTAAGAACAGCGTGCTTTCAAGCACGCTGTTCTTGTTTCAATCCTGTTTGTCAGCCGTTAAGTTAGTTTGTATCTTATACTTCTTTATCGGCATTCATCAAAAGCCGAAAGGCTTTTTGGGGAAGAGGAGGAGCAGCGGCGTGAGTGCGCTCTGATTTTTGGATTTAAAAATCGGAGCAAGCGATACATAGCTTGCTCCGATGTGGCCCGCCCGGAGGGATTCGAACCCCCGGCCTCCAGAATCGGAATCTGTTGCGATATCCAGCTTCGCCACGGGCGGGTATGAAGACTTGTCTGAAATACTATTATACATGTTTTTTTAAAACTTGCAAGTAAAAAAACAGATGGGATGAGCGATCCTGGATATTAAAGGAAAAAATAATTGATTTTTGAATGAGAATGTAATATTATGAAGCGGAATATTGCATTTCTTTCAAAAGAGAGCGGAGGAAAGAATAACACTTATGATCTCACATTTTCTTTCGGACAGCGCGTCCGGTCTGCCGTTTAATCTCGTATATTATCATAATTTTCTGGAGGATACCTGGCACACCTTCGACCGCCTGACGGTTGCATACGTCATGAGCGGGTCCTCGGTCTTATATTACAACGGCGAAGACATCCCGCTGCACGCGGGAAGTATGGTGATCATCAACGCGGATGCTCCGCGCCGGTATACCCAGAACGAGGGCTTATCCCTGCTGTGCATCCATTTCCAAATGAGCTATTATTACAATCTGTTCCCGGAGCTGCGCTCTAAGTCGTTTCACTTTTCCAGGGCAAAAACACCGGAAGACCGGTATAATCTGCGCGGCCTGTTCATGCATGTGATGAAGGAACTAGAGGCAAAGCCCTCCGGCTACCTGCTCAGTATTTCCGCACTCTGCACGCAGATCATCCTGCTTCTCTCAAAATCCTTTTCTTATGAAAATCCGGCGCGGGCCAAAAGCAGCGCGGAGAAATCGGAGCAGATGGTAAGGCTCGTTGAATATATCAACAATCACTATGAAAAATCCTGGACCCTTCCGGAACTGGCCTCCTACATGAATTTGAGCCCCAACTATCTGTGCCGGCTGTTCAAAGAGCAGATGGGCATGCCCATCACAAAATACATCAATCAAGTCCGCATCCACAAGAGCCTCGGAGACGTGATGGAAGGCAAGCGGTCCATTGCAGAAATTGCGGGGCGGCACGGATTTCAGAATATCAATTCTTATTATAAATGCTTTAAGGAGTCCTTTCATCAGACCCCGGTTTCCTACAAAAAAAGCCAGGAATCCGCCGATGAGGAATCCATGTTTCTTCTTCCCGCAAGGAAGCAGGATTCCATGCTGAAGTGGCTTCTGGCGGCTCCGCAGACGAAAAGAGAGATGGAACAGGCCGTGGGCGGCGGCAGGGTTTTGATAGAAGCCGACTGCGCCGTGGAGGGGAAACCCTATCATAAAAACTGGAACACGAGCTGTGCGTTTGCCACCCCTGCCTGCTCGATGACGACCCTTTGGCAAAAACAGATCCAAAAGGTGCAGATGAATTTCCCGTTTGAATATATGCGGTGCCCGGGCGTCTATATTATCAACCCGCAGTCTCTTTTGGACGGCACAGACCACCTGCCGGAATTCAATATCCGCGGGCTCGAGCAGATGATCGACCTGCTGCTTTTCTTGAAGCTGAAGCCTATCATCGAATTCGGATACATTGAGGACCGTCAGTTTTCTTCTGATACGCTGGAGGAGCAGATCGAAGCGCTCAGCTCTCCAAAAGCCGTACAAAAGTGGTGCAAAGGCGTCCGTGACCTTATAAACCGCCTGATCGACCGGTATTCCCTGGAGGAGGTGCTCGGGTGGCGGTTCTGTATTTGGGGCACGCCCAATCTTGCGCCCTTATGGAAAAAGAATCCGGCTTGGTTTGCCTCTCTCTTCTGTGAAACATACCGCACCATCAAGGCGGTGGACGAACGGTTTTTCGTGGGAGGCGCCAAGTTCAACTGGAACCTGGTGCGCCACGGCTGGCTGGAGACCTTTTTCCGGAACGTTGTGCGTGAAGGCGTGGACCCGGATTTTCTTTCCTTTCGCATTTCCCTGCATACCGCGGAGGCAAAAATAAAGAGCGGGTGCAGCCAGCAATATGATTATTCCCTCCAATACTTGAGCCATCAGGCGCAGGGGGGAGCCGATGCGGTCATTGGCGATGAGGACCACCTTCTCCGCTCGGTGCATGAGATCCGCGCGCTGATAGCCCGGTACGGGCTGACGGGCAAACTCATGATCGCCAAATTCTGCTCTACGGAATTTCAGGACGACCTCACGCACGACACTTGCTTCATGTCTGCCTTTATCGTGAAGAACATATTGGACCTGTGCGATGAAGTGGATGAAATCACCTACAGCAGCCTGATCGACATTCCCGAGAAACGAGATAATTCGCGTCCGTTCAGCGGCGGCCTGGGCCTCGTGAGCGAAGACGGCATTCAGAAAAGCTCTTATTACGCGTTTCATCTTCTTGGCAAGCTCGGCCCGGAGCTCCTCGCACGGGGAAACGGTTATTTTGTGACACGCCGGTCTCACCGCTCCATTCAAATCGTTCTTTATAATTATATTCACTTCAACCACGAGTACCGGCGGATGCTGCCGGAGATGCTGGCGAAAAGCCCCGGCAACCAGATATTTGAAAACGATAATTACAAGGATTTTTCCATTCGCCTGACCAATCTCCACGGCTCGTTCACGGTGAAAACATACCGCATCAATTCTTTTTCCAGCTCAGCTTACGATGAGTGGCTTCGAATGGGGTCTCCCTCGCAGTGCTATTGGGAGGAGATCGAGTGCCTCAAGGGCAAATCCATAGTGGAATACCATATGCACCGTTTCAAAGCAGACGGGGTATATGAAAAGAACATCCATTTGGTGCCGCATGAAGTGGTGCTCATGGATATTTACCGTGATTAACCTTTCTTTTCATCAATTTTAACCTAAATTAGGGGGATTGGCTGATTTTGTGCTTTTATGAATTTGTGAACACAATATCTATGCAGAAAATCGCAAAGTTTCATAATTTACAAGTTTCTGGTTTCTTTATATAATAAAGTCATTCTTAAAGGCCAGGAGGCGCAGAGTATGCCGATTCATTTTGATTCGCAAAAGGTTCAAATAGAAGAACCGTCTTTTCATGTTGATTATTATTTGCTGGATAATCCCGGCGGCTGTGGGATTCGTCTGGTGCAGAGCGGCCCGGGAGACAGCCGCCAGACGGATGAAATACGTAACCTCGGGATTTGCCGCCCGTTCGCAGAAGAACTGCTGCGGCGCCTTGCGGAGGGAAAAGTTATGCCGGGGCTGCTGCGCGAAACGGTTTGCGAGCTGCTTTACTGCAAAGTGTATGCATGAATGGAACAGCGGTCCGGGAAGCAGGCGCTACCCGGATTTTTTTCTAAGCCTGCATGGCAGAAAAAACAAAACGGCCTCCGGGCTTACCCGCGCGGCTTCGGGGCCGCGTGCAAAAGGACCGCCTCCAGATGACGAGGCGGTTCTTTTGCGCCGATTCTTAACGGAATCACAGCCGGGAGCAAAGCAAAAGGAGTACGGGTTTCCCCGTACTCCTTTTGCTGTATTCATCCATTACTTACCGTAGTAAGCTTTCAGGTAAAGCTCTTTTATCTCGCTCATCAGCGGGTATCTCGGGTTTGCGCCCGTGCACTGGTCGTTGAAGGCCTGCTCGACCATGTCGTCCAGCGTGTCGAGGAAATATTTTTCGTCCACACCGTAGTCGCGGATGGTCTTCTTGACGCCAACCTTCTCCTTGAGCTCCTCAATAGCCGCAAGGAATTTCTCGAAGGTATCTTCATCGTTTTTGCCCACGATGCCGCAGTAATGCGCGCACTCCACATATCTTGCGAGCGTGTGCGGGTATTCATACTGCGGGAAGGTGCCCATCTTCGTGGGGACCTCAGAGGAATTGTAACGCATAACGTCCGTGAGAATGAGGGCGTTGGCGATACCGTGGGGCAGGTGGTGGAACGCGCCCAGCTTATGCGCCATGGAATGGTTCAGTCCGAGGAACGCGTTTGCAAACGCCATACCGGCCATGCAGGCGGCGTCGGCCATCTTCTGGCGGGCTGTGGGATCGTTTGCGCCGTTTTCATAGGCGGAGGGCAGATACTGCAGCACGTTCTTCATAGCCTTGAGCGCGAGGCCGTCGGTGTAATCGCTGGCCATCACGGAAACATAAGCCTCGAGGGCGTGCGTGAGAACGTCCACACCGGAAGCGCTCGTGAGGCCCTTCGGCTGGTTCATCATGTTATCGGTATCCACAACCGCCATATTCGGCAGGAGCTGGTAATCGGCCAGCGGGTATTTTACGCCGGTCTTTTCATCGGTGATGATTGCAAAGGGGGTCACCTCGGAGCCGGTGCCGGAAGAGGTCGGGATCGCGACGAAGTAAGCCTTCTGCCCCATTTCCGGGAAGGTGTAGATCCTCTTGCGGATATCCATGAAGTCCATAGCCATGTCGGTGAAGTCCACATCCGGATGCTCATAAAGCACCCACATGATCTTCGCGGCGTCCATCGCGGAGCCGCCGCCGAGCGCAATGATAACGTCCGGCTCGAAGGCGCGCATGGCTTCGGCGCCCTGTGTTGCACAGCCGAGGGTCGGGTCCGGCGCAACCTCGTAGAAGCAGGTGTGCTGAATGCCCATCTGGTCGAGCTTATCTTCGATCGGCTTCACATAGCCGTTTTTGTAAAGGAAGGTATCGGTAACGATGAAGGCCTTTTTCTTGTGCATCACGGTTCCCAGCTCATCCAGGGCAACCGGCATGCAGCCCTTCTTGAAGTAAACCTTTTCAGGCGCGCGGAACCACAGCATGTTTTCTCTCCTCTCGGCAACCGTTTTGATGTTGAGCAGGTGCTTGACGCCTACGTTCTCGGAAACGGAGTTGCCGCCCCAGGAGCCGCAGCCCAGCGTCAGGGAAGGAGCAAGCTGGAAGTTGTAAAGATCGCCGATGCCGCCCTGCGAGGAGGGGGTGTTCACGAGGATACGGCAGGTCTTCATGGTTTCGCCGAACTTCTGGATCTTATCGCGGCTGGTCACCACGTTGCAGTAAAGGGAGGAGGTGTGGCCGTAACCGCCGTCCGCAATGAGGCGGCAGGCTTTTTCCACGGCGTCGTCGAAATCCTTCGCCTTGTACATAGCGAGAACGGGAGAGAGCTTTTCGTGTGCGAATTCCTCTTCCAGCTCCACGCTCGTGACCTCGCCGATCAGGATCTTGGTGTCTTCCGGGGTCTCCACGCCGGCGAGCTTCGCAATGGTGTGGGCCTTCTGGCCGACGATCTTGGCGTTCAGGGCGCCGTTGATGAGAATGGTCTTGCGGACCTTTTCGGTTTCTTCCGGGTTCAGGAAGTAGCAGCCGCGCTTTGTAAATTCCTTTTTCACGGCGCTGTAAACCTTTTCGCAGGCGATGACAGACTGCTCGGAAGCGCAGATCATGCCGTTATCGAATGTTTTGGAATGGATGATGGAGTTAACGGCCATGAGGATATCGGCGCTGTCGTCGATGATGGCGGGCGTATTGCCGGGGCCAACGCCGAGAGCCGGCTTGCCGGAGGAATACGCGGCCTTCACCATGCCGGGGCCGCCGGTGGCGAGGATGATGTCCGAGCTGCGCATGACCTCGTTGGTCAGCTCCAGGGACGGAACGTCGATCCAGGCGATGATATTTTTTGGAGCGCCCGCGGCAACCGCGGCGTCCAGAACGATTTTAGCGGCTTCAATGGTGCATTTCTTAGCGCGGGGATGCGGGCTGATGATGATGCCGTTGCGGGTTTTCAGAGAAATCAGGGACTTAAAGATCGCGGTGGAGGTCGGGTTTGTGGTGGGGATGACCGCAGCGATCACGCCGATCGGCTCCGCCACGCGGGTTACGCCGAAGGACGGGTCGGATTCGATCACGCCGCAGGTCTTTTCGTCCTTATACTTGTTGTAAATGTACTCGGAAGCATAGTGGTTTTTGATGACCTTGTCTTCCACAACGCCCATTCCGGTTTCTTCCACCGCCATTTTAGCCAGCGGGATTCGGGCACGGTTTGCGGCCATAGCCGCGGCCTTGAAGATCTTATCGACCTGTTCCTGCGTGTAGGTGGAAAAAATCCTCTGCGCCTCTCTCACTTCTTCCATCTTTGCGATCAGCGCATCGACGCTGTCCACAAGGCCGGTGGAAGGAGTTTCCGGTGCGTTCGTCTGCTTCTTTTTTTCCATGTGAGCCAGTCCTCCTAATTCGGTAAAGTATGGATGATACAGTTCGTTACTTGATTTGTTATTTTTTTAACAAGTTCATTATAGCAAGCTTTTTTTTGAAAGTCAATCTTACGTTTCGACCAATTTTTCCGTTAGAAAAACCCGCTTTTGTATATTTTGTATAAGGCGGGCTGCGGCGGCAGGCCGCCCGCCCCAAGAGCTTTTCTGTTTATGCCGCGAAGGCTGTATGGGAGAAGCCCGTGCAGCCGGAGGGCTGGCACGGGCTTTTTACGTCTCTTTTGCTCAAGGGGGGGCCGCCGCACAGATTCAGCTTTTTTCGGCCTCAAAGTCAACTTTTATAGATAGCTACTGCCATCCATAAAAAGAAGCCGCGAAAGCAGCATCCTTATGAGAAAACTGTTTCGCGGCTGTTTTTTATTCGTATTCCACAACGTCTACCCATTTCATGAGGAAATCGTGCTCCTCGGGCTTGGCGTCCGGCAGGTGGGCGGCCGCAACGATGGGCAGCCATCTCTGCACGTATTTTTTTGAGGTCTTGGAGCGTTCGCAGAAAAGCGTGAGGTATTTTTCCGCAATTTCCGGATATTTAAGGCAGAGCAGCAGGTAGGTGCGGCCGACGTCCGCACTGGCGTTGCCTTGGCGGGCGGCGATCCAGTCTACCACATAGATACCCTTTTCGTTGTAAATTATGTTTTCCGGCGTAAAGTTGCCGTGGCAGAGCTTCGTATGCTTGGGCATGCTTTCGAGACGGGTGAGCAGCTCATATTTTTTCACATCGTCGATTTCCGTGAGGGAGTTGATCTGGCGGCCCATTTTATCCTTCAGCTTGCTGAGCTTCGGAACCTGCTTCGAATGGATTTCCATTTGGATATCCACCATATCGCTCACATACTGATCGATATTCGAGGGGTCCTCCTTCATTTTATCCGCCAGGGTTTTGCCGTCGATGAGGTCCATATGGATCGCCCAGCGGCCGTCGATAACGGAAAGCTCGTGGATAATGGGCACGCGAAGGCCGGTATCCTCCACGCGCGCGTGGGTCAGCGCCTCATAGAGGGGATTGGTTTTGCGAACGCCTTCTTTAAATAATTTGATGCAGGTATCCCCGCTTTTGTAGACATCGACCAGTTCGCTCGAAGCGATCAGGTTTTCTTTGCTGAAATTCATACAGATAACTCCTTTCCGTGGCATCGTTACTATGCAGGAATCATTATTGATTCATTCATATTATACAACTTTTCGGGGGTTTGTAAAGAGTAATTTTGTGAAAATGTCGATAATTTTCTGCATTTTCTCCGTTTATATCAAGAAAATCCCGCGCGCACAAAGGTGGAAATGAGGAATGCGGCTTCGGATAGGAGGTCATAAAAAACAGTGTGCAAACATAAAAATACGGCAAGGGAAGGGAGTGGACAAGATATGCTGATGCTGTATTTTTCCGGGACAGGCAATTCGAAATACATCGCGGAATCGTTTGGCAGGCGCATGGCGGCCGAATGCCGGTCGATCGAAGAGAAAGCGGATTTTCCGGCCCTGCTCGCCGCGCACCGGGCCATTGGGTTTTGCTATCCTGCATACCGGTCGGGGGTGCCCCGCCCGGTGCGCGAGTTTGCGGGACGCTTTCAGGAAAACCTGCGGGGCAAGAAGCTGATTCTTTTCTGTACGCAGGCCCTTTTTTCCGGGGATGGAGCGCTCGCCTTCACCGATCTTTTCCCGGAAGGCTGGTGCGAAGTGGTCTATGCCGAGCATTTCCGCATGCCGGGCAACCTGTGCAACGTGTTTCCCGCCTGGATGTTTTCCGCGAGATCGGCGGCGTCCCGCGTGAAGCGCGCAGAGGAGCGGCTCGCCTGGGTCTGCCGGGAACTGGCGGAGGGGAAAACACACCTGCGGGGCGCTCGGGGCCTGGGCCGCTCGATCGGCGGCCTGCGGCGCAGGGCCCTTTTGGCGGAGGAGCATAGGGCGGCGGAACGCGTTACGGTGAAAGAAAGCTGCACCGGCTGCGGCGCGTGCGTGAGGAACTGCCCAGCGGGCAACTTCGCCATCGCCGAAGGCCGTGCCGAGCCGGGGGGAAGCTGCATGCTCTGTTACCGCTGCGTGAACCGATGCCCCGAAAAAGCCATCCGGGTGGTATACCGGCGGCCGGTCGCAAAGCAGTATGGAGGGATCGCGGCGGAAAACGGGGGAGAGGCCGCATCGTGATCGGAAAGAGAAATGAAAATCCGCCCGGCTTTTCGGCGGGCGGATTGCTGCGCATTGCAGGGGAGAAAAGGAGGATGGGTCAATCGTCGAGATAGAGGCGGACGCTGCCGGAGGTGGCGCTCATGGTGACCTGATTGACAGAGCCGGCCCGTTCGGCAAAGTTGGGCGCGCGGCCGTCGTTTACGCGGCAGCTGCCGGAGGTGGCCTCCAGCCGGTAGCTGCAGGAGCCGAGCGGCACATGGTTTATAAAGCGGACGCTGCCGGAGGTGGCTTTCAGCTCGCTCTCCCCGGTGCAGACGCCCTGTGCCCGGATGCTTCCGGAGCTGGCCGAAAGGGAAAGGGAGGGGGTGGTGATATCCTCCAGCCGGATGCTGCCGCTCGAAGCGGAGCAGTCGAGCGCGCCCTTCACCCCGGAGCCGGTGATGCTTCCGGAAGAAGCGCGGCATTCAAGCGTTTCAAAGGAGCACTGTTCCATGCGGATGGAACCGGAAGAGGTTTTCACGGAGGCCTTCCCCGCAGCCACCCCGCTGAGGTGAACCGAACCGCTGGTACAGTTGATTTCGAGGCCGTTTACATAAAAAGAATTCGAGTTTACATGTTCTGCTCTCACGCTTCCGGAGCTTGTTTTGATAGAAACCTTGTCCAGCATGGCGTTTACCGGATAATAAAGCCGCACGGGCGATTCGGCTGTAAAAAGGAAATTAAAGCTCAGCCCGGAGCTGCCTTCGAGATAAAGCGTGCCGCCTTCCACCTCGGCGCGTGTGAGGGAATGAGGCGCATCCTTCGAATACTCGAGGTAAAAATGATCGGAGGGGATGAGTTCAATGCTGCAGTCGGCAAGGTCGGCAAAAATGCTGTTCACATCATTCAGCTGCAGGGTGATTTTCGTCTGGTTTGCAGCGGAATGCAGGCCGGTTTTACTCCAGTAAACGCCGCGAGCGTCGTGAGAATAGCCGAGCAGGGCGAGCAGCACGCCGAAAAGGAGGCAGGCGGTGGAAACCAGGGTGATCCGGAGCGTTTTATTTTTCTTCATGGCTTTTTTTCCTCCTCAACACAGTGTGACTGAAGCAGAGCGCGAGCTTACGGAAGCAGAACCGCGCAAAGGTGACGGAAGGCGCCATAATGAGCGTTCCGAGAGAAGCGGCCGCAATGCCGGCGCCGAGCAGGAGAATTCCTTCCCAGATCCCGAGGGAAAAGGCGGGAAGCGATACGGCAATGGCCGCGAGCCCCATGAGGCCGGAGCCGACAGCCGCCGCCCACACAGCCAGAAATACGGAAAAAATGCAGATGATCAGGGCCATGACCACAATTACCGCCGCAAGAGCAAGCGGGAGCGCTACCGGCGCTGCAAAGACGGCGCCGATGGTGAGGAAAATAACGCGCAGGCTGCCGTGCGTGCCGGAGGGGGCTTCGGCGAGCTGCTTTGCCGCGGCCTCGGCTTTAATCTGCGCGCAGAGGGGAGAGGGGTCTCCAAAGCTTTGGAGAACTTCTTCCTCCCGTTCGGGCCCGGCTTCTTCGAGAAAATCACGGTAATAGGCGAGAGCGTCCTCCCGGTCCTCAGGGGAAAGCCCCTGCAGGCCCTGTTCCAGGCGCTGTAAAAACTCATGCTTCGTCATGGTGCGACCCTCCAAACAGAATATGTTCCACCGCTTGTTTATACTCGAGCCATTCGCTTTTATAGCCCTCGAGCAGCTCGCGCCCTTCGGGGGTGATGGAGTAATAGCGGCGGTTGCGCCCCCCGTAGGGCTGGTCATAGGCGGTCAGCGCGCCGTTCTTCTGAAGGCGGCGCAGCACGGGATACAGCGTGGAATCAGATATCTCCATGCGCTCCCTGGCGCGCTGCGTCAGCAGGTAGCCATAGGCGTCTTCCTGCGAGAGGACGGCTAAGACCAATGCATCCAGCAGGCTGCTGCCGATGGAAAAGACCATGGTTCCTTCCTCCTTTATGTTATTTGTTTGAATATATTATACAGCGTATAATATAAGTTGTCAATAGGTATATAGCATCCGATAGAGGCGTTCCGCGCTTTCGCGCCCGGAGGCTTGGAATATGCCGGTATTCGGATTCATCCGGCAGAAACAAGGCCGCTTCTCAGGCGCCTTTCTTAACGGGCTTCCGCCACATCTGAAAAGCGCAAAAAAAGCCCATGGCATGCTTTGCCATGGGCTTTGGTGCGTTATCATTTAATCCAGCGTTTTGAGGTAGGCCATAAAATCCTCTTTATTTTGGCGGGCCGGAGTAGTGGGGCGACCGAGGTCCTCCCTTGCGCCGATGGAGCATTTCACTTCCAGCAAAGTCAGGGTATCAGACTCCTTCGCCAGCTTCAATTCGCGGTCGAGCGCCTCGAAAGAATCCACAGAGACCGCCTTCGGGTAGCCGCAGCCGAGCGCCACCTGCGGAAGGTCCACGCCCGCCATCACGGTGGGCTGCCCGCCGACCGTTTCATGCGCGCCGTTGTTGATGACGATATGCACGAGATTCGAGGGCTTTTTGCTGCCCAGCACGGCCATGGCTCCCATATGCATGAGCGCCGCGCCGTCCCCATCGATGCACCACACCTTTGTGTGCGGCTTATGGAGGGCAACGCCGAGGGCAATGGAGCTGCTGTGGCCCATGGAGCCCACGGTGAGGAAATCGAGCCCGTGGCTCTGGCCGTTCGCGGTGCGGATTTCAAACAGCTCGCGGCTGGCCTTGCCGGTGGTGGAAACGATCACGTCCTCGCCGGTCGCCTTTGTGATGTGGCGGATGATCTCTTCGCGCACCATGGTGTTTCCGTTTTGATAGGCGACCTTGCCGTCGAAGGAGAGCGCCCCCTTGCGGACGACGAACGCAACGCTTTTTCCCGCCTCCAGAAGCGGTGCAAAGCTTTGCATGGCCTGCCGGATATCGCCGGCGGCGGTATCCTTCCCGATGATAAAGGTTTTGATATCCATATCCTCTAAGAGCTTCACGGTGACTTCGCCCTGGTAGATATGCTGGGGCTCGTCGTGCACGCCGGGTTCGCCGCGCCAGCCCACCACGAAGATGCAGGGAATGGCATAGACCTTGTCGTTCAGCAGGGAGGCCACGGGATTGATGATGTTGCCGAGGCCGCTGTTCTGCATATACACGAGCGGGATTTTTCCCGTTGCCAAATGGTATCCGGCGGCGAGGGCGGTGCAGTTCCCCTCATTTGCGGCGATGATATGCTTATCTGAAATGCCGTATGTGGAGTACAGGTAGTTGCAGAGCGCTTTCAGCTGGGAATCTGGAACGCCGGTGAAAAATTCCGCGCCGGTCAGTTCCACAAAGGTTTTCACATCCATGTTTTTTCTCCTTCCAAGCGAATTCAGGAAACGGAAAGGATCTGGCGGTATAATTCGTATAAATCCTTTTCGCGGAGCGTTACGGGGTTGTTTTTCAGCCGAACCGGGTTCACGGAGGACGCGAGCAGCTCCAAATCCCCGGGCCGGGGAGCGGGCGGGTTCAGCTCCAGCCTTTTGAGAAGGCCTTCAAAAGCCTCTACCGCTTCTTCCGGGGAGGAAGCCCCCATGCAGTGCGCAATCTTACAAAAGGCATCCTGCACGGCGTTCCAGCCGCGGCTGTCCGCGCACTGGTCCGGATGCGAAAGCATGAACCGCCACACGTGAGGCAGGCAGATGGCCGCGCTGTGCCCGTGGGCAATACCGTAAAGGCTCGTGATTTTATAGCTCATGGCATGGCAGGCGGTAGTCTCGGTGATATTGATGGCCCTGCCGGCGGAATTGGCGGCGAGGAGCATGTTTTTATTGCCTTCGCCCGTATTGGAAAGATAGCCTTCCATATGCTCCATTACGCCTTGGATGCCGGCCTCGGAATACCGCCTGCTCTCCTCCGTGGAATTGACCGACCAGAAGGATTCGATGGAATGGCAGAGCGCGTCCATCATGGTGGCTTTTTTCTGGTAGGCCGGAAGCGTTGCGAGCGCGCCCGGGTCCAGCAAAACGGTGGAGGGGATGCAGCTTTCGTGGGCGACCGACTGCTTTTCGCCGTTATAATACACCACTGCGAACCGGGTGGATTCGCTGCCCGTCCCCGCGGTGGTGGGCATGGCGAGCAGGGGGATGGCGTTAGACACGATTTCCTGTTTGAGATAATTTTCCGATGGGTCGAGCGTTGCATAGAGCTTGATGCACTTTGCAACGTCCATCGCCGAGCCGCCGCCGACGGCGGCGATGGCATCGCAACGCCCTTCGCGGAAGACGTTTACCCCTTCCACCACCGATTCATAGAGCGGATTGGGCCTAAAATCGGAAAAGGGGACGAATGAAACGCCCGTGCGTTCGGAAAGCGTGCTGAAATATTCGTTTATCTTCAGAAAAGGAAGGGAAGAATCGCACACGAGCAGGAATTTACGGATGCCGTTTTCTTTAAAATACCGGTCGAGCTCGGCATAATGTTCCGTGGCAAATAGGATATTCTGTTTCATGAGGCAGGCCTCCCTTTTCTATCAGCGTCAATAATCTTCCGGGATCAGAGTCAGGATTTCCTTAATGGACATACACATATCGTCCGCTTCCTTGGCGCGGTGGTTTTGGAGAATCGTTTCAGCCGTCTTTTTCATGGCGGGGAAGCCGCTTCTCGTGAGCTGGTTCGCATAGATCACCACGTTCACGCCGCGTTTTTTGAATTCCTCCTCGGTCACCGTGTTGAAGGAGGTGGGAACCACCACGATGGGGGTGGAGCTGTCTTTCGCGCGGAATTTTTCCACGAATTCGAAAATTTCATCCGGTTCCTTCCGGCGGCTGTGGATCATGATGCCGTCCGCTCCCGCTTCCACAAAGGCAAAGGCGCGGGTGAGGGCATCTTCCATGCCGCGTTCGAGGATCAGGCTTTCGATGCGGGCAACGATCATGAAGTCCTTTGTTTTCTGGGCCATTTTACCCGCGCGGATCTTCGCGCTGAAGTTTTCGATGGTATCCTGCGTCTGATCCACCTCGGTACCGAAAAGGGAATTCTTCTTGAGGCCGGTTTTGTCTTCAATGATAATCATCGAAACGCCCATGCGCTCGAGGCTCTTGACCGTGTAAACAAAATGCTCGGTCAGACCGCCGGTGTCGCCGTCGAAAATGATCGGCTTGGTGGTGACCTCCATGATATCGTCGATGGTGCGGAAACGGGAAGACATATCCACAAGCTCGATATCCGGCTTGCCCTTGGCGGTGGAATCGCACAGGGAGCTCACCCACATAGCGTCGAACTGATAGGTCTTACCGTCCTGCAGAACGGTGGTCTTCTCCGCGATCAGGCCGGTAATACCGCTGTGCGCCTCGATGGCGTTTATGCAGCCCTTCATGGAAATGAGGCGCTTGAGCCTTGCCCGCCGCACCTCCGGAACAGAAAGCTGCTCCCGCGCGCGCCGGTCGAGCGTGGCGTAAACACCGCTGTTGCTGTATGGGAATTCCACCAGCTCGCCGCCGTATTCGCTCAGGATATCGATGACCTCCTGGCGGATAGGCTGCTGAAAGCCGTATTTCCAATCGTCTCCATGCACCACGTAGTCGGGCTTTACGCGGCGGAGGTTTTCCGCATAGCTCAGCTCTTTCTGCTCGATCACCTCGCTGACGCCGGAAATGTGGCGGATGATGTTGGCTCGCTCTTCATACTGCTGGATCGGGTACCGTTTGTAGCTGGTGACCGCCTCGTCGGACAGCACGCCGATGACGACCCTTCCGAGCTTCGCGGCCCGATCGATGATTGTAATGTGGCCGTCATGGATGATATCCGTGCTGAAGCACATATAAACGACCTTTTCCTTTTGTTCCATGTTTCTTTCTCCTTACCCTTTTATACAACAGAATGTATTTTAAAATGAGCCGGCGCCCAGCTGCACCACGCGCTTGCTGACCGCCTTCAAATCTTCCGCAGTGTCGATTTCATTGCACAGCCTGTTTTTAACATCGAGAGCATACACGGCGCACGCGCCGGAAACCTCGTTCAAAGCGTTTTCCGCATAGCATTTTACCTCGCCCGCTTCGCAGAACGAGGCGATACGCGCGAGCCATACGAGCCAGTCCTTCTTTTGAAGCCGATAAAGGGGCTGGGCCGTTACGGCGTCTTCAAAAAATTCGATGCCGACCTTTTCGACGCGGCCGCCCCGCACCACCGCCTTGAAATCCTTTTCCGGAAGCGGCAGGGTAGAGCTCACCGCCATGCAGCTGCTATCCGAGACGAGCAGGTCGTGCAGAACGGATTCTTCAAATACCAGGTCGCCGTGCATGAGGAGGATATCGTCCTTCAGATGCTCCCTTGCGAGGAAAATAGAGTAAATATAATTGGTGGTGGCGTACACCGGGTTTTTCACAAAGGTGAACTGAAGCGGCAGCCCAAGGGATTCGCAGTATTCGGTCAATATCCCGTCGAACAGTCCGGTGGTCATCACCACCTCGCGGATACCCGCGCGGCTGAGCAGCTTTAGCTGCATGCTCAGTATGGTATCGGCTTCGGTCACGTTCGTCATGCATTTGGGATGCTCTTTGATGAGGGCCCCCATCCGGCTTCCCATCCCGGAGTTTAGAATCAGTGCTTTCATAAAGGCTCGGTCCCTTCCTGCTGCAGACAGAAGTTCTCCCGTCCGCCCGGACGGGAGAAAGAAATATACGATACCGCTGCAAGCATTAAAAATAAGGTCGAAATTCTGATCAATGGATCCCCTTGTACACCGAGGGTAAAAATACTCATTAAAACTATATTAAATAAAAATT
This sequence comes from uncultured Clostridia bacterium, assembly GCA_958436475.1. GTDB lineage: Bacteria > Bacillota > Clostridia > Oscillospirales > Acutalibacteraceae > CAUBKG01. The sequence goes on along the minus strand of CAUBKG010000009.1, from coordinate 1,086 downwards.
GTTTTGTCAATAGCCTTAAAGGGGCGGCAGAGTTTTTTCTCAATGGATATGGCGGTGCGGAAGAACAAATCGAGTAAGGCAACAAACGGCACTTCTTTTCTGCGGGGGAACGTGCTACAATGATGCCAAAATATCCGAAGAGGGGAAGATGAAACATGACGGAACGGGAAAAGATGCTTGCCGGCGAGCTTTATCGCGACAGTAAAGACGGAGAACTTTTTCAGGAGCGACTCCGCATAAAAGAACTGATATATGAGATTAACGCCCTGCGCCCGGAAGAGGATGAGAAAAAAGACGCTCTCTTCCGGAAGCTGCTGGGAAAAACGGGGGAGAATTTTTATATCGAAACGCCCTTCCGCTGTGAATACGGACACCATATTGAAATCGGGGAAGGCTTTTTTGCCAATTTCAATTGCATCATGCTCGATTGCGCTAAAATCACGATCGGAAGAGACGTGCTCATCGGCCCGAACGTCAGCCTCCTCACCGCGGGGCATCCGGTAGACCCGGAAATCCGCCGGTCGGGGCTCGAATTTGCGAAGCCCATCGTGATTGGAGACAATGTCTGGCTCGGCGGCGGATGTATCGTGACGCCGGGCGTCACCATCGGCTCCAATTCCGTAATCGGCGCGGGGAGCGTGGTTACAAAGGATATCCCCGAAGGAGTCGTCGCAGTGGGCGTGCCCTGCCGTATGATCGGCCCGGTATCACAGAAAAAGGATTAAGGCGGAAGCGGAAGCCAAACAATTTATACACGGTTTTTTCATATCCTTTTCACACGCCCGCGCGAAAAATGAGGTAAGATAACATCAGCGGCAGGAAAGCCCCGGCCGGAGAAACAGCTTCGGAAAGCGCGCCGGAGAGAAGGCGGGGCGCCCTGCAAAGCGAGGGAAAGGTTTGGGGCGGTATCCTTTCCGCCGCCCGGAGCGGGAGGCCCATGGCCCTCCCGCTTTCTTTATGTAAGGGGCTGGTCCAGTCCTTTCGGCGCCGGGGGCAAACATGCCCCCGGCGTTTTAGCAGACAGAAAAACCCCGGTTCAAAAGGGCGTTTATAAAAAACCATTTGCAGGAGAGGCATACCAATGCG
>CAUBKG010000008.1 GCA_958436475.1 uncultured Clostridia bacterium | reverse complement strand
CACGCTCCGCGTTCATGGTATAATAACCGCAAAGCGCTTATTATACCAGACCTATAACCGCAAAACGCTTATTATATCGGCTCTATGCCCCCACGCCGCAGGAGCGGCGGGTTGGGCAATTCTGCCGTTCACACTTCGTGTTCACATCAGAATCCCCACAGCGGCGCGGTGGAACGCGCCGGGGCATCTTATTCTGCCGCGCCATCGAGGAAAGGAGCAGGCCATCCATGCGCAGTTTTATCATTGGCAAGAACGACGCCGGACAGCGGCTGGATAAATTCCTGACCAAAACGGTACGGAACCTGCCGCAATCCCTTTTATATAAATACATCCGCTTAAAGCGCATTAAGGTAAACCATAAACGGGCCTCCATCTCCGACCGCCTGGCGGAAAATGATGTGGTGGAGCTTTACATCAGCGACGAATTTTTCTCATCCGGCAGCGATAAGCTCGCCTTTCTCCGTGCGCCCGCCAAGGTGGACGTGATTTATGAGGACGAAAACATCCTGCTGGCCGATAAAAAGCCCGGCCTGCTCGTTCATCCGGATGCGGAAGAAAGCCGCGATACCCTAATTGCGCGCATCCAGCATTATCTTTACGACAAGGGCGAATACCTCCCGGAAGAGGAGAATTCCTTTGCTCCCGCCCTGGCCAACCGCATCGACCGCAACACGGGCGGCATTGTGATAGCAGTGAAAAATGCGGAATCCCTTCGGCTGATGAACCGGATCATCAAGGAGCGGCAGCTCCGAAAGCTGTATCTGTGCATCGTGCTGGGCAAGATGCCGGAGAAAAGCGGCGTGCTGACCGGCTATCTGTGGAAGGACAGCGTCAAAAATATGGCCCTCATCCGGGAAACACCGGAAAAGGGCGCGCGGGAAATCAAAACAAATTACACCGTACTGCGGGAAGCGGGCGGCCTTTCCCTCCTAGAGGTGGACCTTCTGACCGGGCGGACCCATCAAATCCGGGCGCACATGGCCTCCATCGGTCACCCGCTTTTGGGAGACGGCAAATATGGCTCCTGCACACAGAACCGGCGGTATCGCATGAAATATCAGGCGCTTTACTCCTATCGCCTCCAGTTTGCATTTACTTCCGATATGGGGCTGCTCCAGTATCTGGACGGAACATGCTTTGAAGCGGAAAACGTTTGGTTCCGGCAGGAATTCGATGCGCTCGCCTCTTTGGGGGAAAGCAAAACCTCACGATAAGAAAAATCCGGAGCCCTAAAATGGGCCCCGGATTTTTTATATACAGATGAGAAACCGGACGCGCGGCAAACGCCGAAGGCAAATTACGCGGCGGCCTCCCAGGGGGAAAGCATGGGAAAACGTTATCTTCTCGAATTCATATTTCCGCCGTACCGCATGGGATTCTGGTTCATCGAGTTTGGGTTGGAAGATCCCTGCCCGGAAGACGACTGGTTCTGCGGCATGTTCGATCCGATCATCGGAACGGCGGGAAAGGTTGGAAAAGTATTCGTATCGCCGTCCCGCACAAACGGGACGCTCTTCGGGCGGGTTGTGGAATTATAGAACGTGATAAATTTGAGTGAGAACAGATCGCATACGATGTAGCGGTCGTCTTCCTCCTGATACAGCGTCAGGAAGTTGTTGCCGACGGAATACAGAATGCCGTCCCGCCGGACGATAATAGCCGTTCCGATCAAAAATTCGCACACTACGAAAATTCCCAGGTTATCTGACAGCATTCCCGCCAGGGATGCGCGCCTCGCCTGTTCGAGGGTCTGCGGATTTTCGATCTCCTGCAGCGATTCCTGCGGACGAAGGTTCAATTCCTGCGTCTGACCCGCGTTTTGCTGTGGAGCGGCAGGCGCGGGATTCTGCCCGCTCATGCCGTACATTGACGTTTGAGGCTGCCTCATCTGCCCACTGTCTGTGTTTCCAAAATTCACGATAAAGCGCTCCTTCGTTATGTTTGATAATAGGCGTCGGTCGGATTATAAAAGCAGTGGTCTCCGATCCGCGTTACAAAATACCCGGACGGCCCGGGAAACTGCTGACGGCAGGTGGGGGAAAACGGATTATAAAACCACAGTGCAGTGCCCAGCGGCCCAAGCCGGTTGCCGGCAATTGCCCAATCCGCAATATCGTAATGTATCTGCTCCGGCCGCATGTTGTATATGTTCTGCGGATTGTAGCGTCCGCCCACCGTTTCCGATGCACATGTAAACTGCTGGGGCTGAAAAATTATGTTCCGGATACTCCCCTGCCCCACGCGGGCATACTCGCCGCCCGGCGCCCGTACCCGGTTCATGACGACGCTTGCTACCGCCCGCATGCCGTCGTCGCCTTCTCCCCCAGCTTCGCACTGGACCAGCCTTGCGAGCAGCTCTCTGTCAGAAAAGGCCAAGGGCCACACCTCCCTCACACTCCCATTCTATTACGCCCCTTTTCATTTGGTTACTGGAAAACCTTGCTTTTTTTCGATCGCCCCGGAAAGCGAAAACGCCCGGCAAAAGCCGGGCGTTTTCGCCGCACCATGATACGAATCCCGCCTCCGGAAGCGTTCTCCGGCCAGGCACATGTTCGTTCTATGATTTCCTAATTCGCCAACGCGGCGCTGTTTTCCATTCCAATACTATCCCCGGATTTTCAGCGCAGATATGAACAGAAGCATTGCCGCTGCGACATATCCCCCCAGCATTACGATGAATTTTACCGGCCCTGCCTGATAAGCGATTAAATCGTTGACATACAGCCCGGAAATCGGGGAATACAGATAAACGGCATAGGCGAACGTTTTCGACGCCATGGGCAACAGGGCTGTTCCCACGGTAACGCCGATGGATAGCATAAGATTTTTCAGGAGCAGTGAGGCGGAAAAGATAATAATACACAGCCCTATGGAAAACAGCATTCGGTAAAGCGATAACAATATATAATACTGTGCAAGGGAGCCGGCCTGCTGCAAATTTTGAAAAATATCCAGCGACTGCACCGGGTAACTCGATAAGTCCAGACGATAGGCCCCGTCCATCAAAGCATACTGCGCCGCCGAGAGCAAGGACTGAACAAGCACGCAAAACAGCAAAACCACAGAGAGCCGAATCAGCAGAAGCTTTCGAAGCCCCTTTCGGGTGGGTTTTACGATTCTCCACATATCGGAAGCATAATCGCTCACAACAAAAGGAACAATGGCAAACACAAACAAAAGCAGCAGCAAAACAGTGGGATAATTTTTGAACAGCTCGTTCCAATAAGAATCATACAGGAACTTCGGGCGTGTTGCTTCCCCGTTTTCAGAATGCGCGAGAACCCGCTGGTATTGCTGATAAAAGCGTTCAAAACCGGTGCCGTATGCTTCCGCATAGTTAAAATCGCCCAGATATGCCGTGTAATCCTCGCGGCTCATTTTCCCCTGCTCATACAGCTTTTCATTTTCCTGCCTCTTCGCCAGTGTGGATTCGATAAACGCGGCTTCTCTTTCGATTTCTTCCTGTTTGGATTCCGTGAAATCCCCCTGCCACTTTTCGCAATAATGCAAATATTCGGCTTCACCAACCTGATAGCGAAAGGTATTGTCCACCTGCGTTTTGGTCCACAGCAGCGAAACGAGCAGCAGCAAAAGCACCGCCGCCAGCATTCGCCTGTTTAGAAAAAGGCGTTTTGCCTCTGCAAAAAAGATCAAGAAGCTCACCTCTTCTTTCTGAATATCCGCAGCGAGATATTTCGGGTGTAAAGGAACCAGGCCGCCAGTGCAAAAGCCAAGCAGGCCAGCACCGCAATACCCACGGCAATCCAGAACGAAAATACCGGAATTCCCATTATATTCACCACATCGAACTGATTGAAGTAAAGATCGGGATGAACCAGAAAGGACGGAAGCCAGTTTTTCAGCGTTTCTTTCGCCTGCTGCAGCTGGAGCGGCAGGTTTCCAACGAGAAACGGCGGGGCGGTAAAATAGAAGGCTGCGGAAAACATGCCGCCTAAAGCCACCACGCTGCTGATCAGGGCCGGTATCGTTCTCGAAAAGAGCTTGGAGAAAAACAGGATGATCAGGCCGGATAAAACCGCGAACAGCACGAACAAAGCCAGCTTAATCAGCACATACTGCCCGATCGTAAAATTAAAGGGAGAGGTGGAGAAATTGCTGAAATTCCGAACAGGAAGATTCCAGTTGAACATTTTATAGTTGACTGCATAGCAAAAGAAGTTCACTGTTTCGAGATACAGCGCCGCACCGGCGGATACAAGGGCAGCCGCCAGAATTTTAGCCGCTGCGGTTTTCCCCCGCCCGCCCTTAGTCGGGTAGATGATGTGAAACATATTGGACTCATATTCACGCGAAAAAACGGGCGCCAGCACAATCAGCAGGAAAAGAAGCAGCAGGATGGTGTGATTATTGGAATAGAAATAAGCTGACCAGCCCCCGTCCGTTTGGGTAAGCATCAGTTCTTTCGAATTCCGGTACATCTCGATGATCTTTTCGTTTACCCTGATTTCATACGCGCTGCCGTTCTGCTCCCGAAGCCGGTCCAGATTGCGCTGCGCCTGCTGAAGAATGAGCTCACGGTTATGCGCTTCGTTGATGATGTAATCCGCTTCGGTCTTGACTTGATCCAGAAGTATTAAATCAGACGCTGCATTGTATGGGGTGAACCTTCCGGCCTGCTGCATAAGCTCTTCCGAAACGCTGCCGGGCGCTTCCTCGCGGCCTCCCTGAACAGACTCGATATCCGCCAGTATTTTTTCGTATTTCTCCTGCGTGAGCGGCCCGCTGATGCTCTCCTGGTAGCTCCACACCGCCTGATTAAAGGGTTCGGCGGGATAATAGCTTTGCTGATATCCCACCGAATAGCCCCAATATACCGTCAGCGCCAGAAGGATGAACCATATGTATTTTTTTCCGAGAAGCTTTTTGAGCTCCGCTCCGAGCAGCCTACGCATGAGCGTTCACCTCGTTTGCAGTGCCAATCTCATCAAAATAATAGAGGTAGGCATCCTCCAGGCAGGGCTCCGCGGGAACCACCTCTCCGGCTTCCGGCGGCGTATCGCTCACAATGCGCAGCTCAGCCCGGTCGCCGTCCTTTGTGACATTGGCAATTTTATAGCGGCCATAAAACGAATCCACTTCGCTTTTGGGAATGGCCGCCTTATAAACCTTCCCCTGCATATCGGCTAAAATTTCTTCCGGCGTTCCTTTCCGCAGCAGCTCGCCCTTTTTGAGCAGCAGAACCTGATCCGAAATATATTCGATATCCGAAACAATGTGCGTTGCCAAAATGGTGATGCGGTCGAACGACATCTGCGATAAAATGTTGCGCAGACGGATGCGTTCCTTCGGGTCCAGCCCGGCGGTGGGTTCATCTAAAATCAAAATCTTGGGGTCGTTCAGCAGCGCCTGCGCAATGCCGACGCGCTGCTTCATCCCCCCGGAAAGGGCGCCGATCTTTTTGCCGCTTACTTCGGTTAAATTAACAAGCTCCAGCACCTCGCCGACCCGGCTGCGAATCTGCGCTTTTGTGCCGATTTCCTTGAGCATTCCCATGTATTCGAGAAAATACCCGGTTTTGAAATCCTTGTAATACGAGCCGACCTGCGGCGCAAACCCCAGAAGGCCGCGGTATTCTTTTCCCATTGCCTTTATGGGCGTTCCATCGTATAAAATTTCTCCGGAGGTGGGCTTGAGGGTTTCGCATATGATGTTGGCAAGGGTTGATTTTCCGGCCCCGTTCGGGCCCAGCAGTCCATATACGCCCGCGTCCAGCACAATGGAAAAATCACGCAGTGCGGGAAAAGAACCATAATATTTTGTGAGATTTTTTATTTCCAGCTGCATGATGAAATCCTCCCAAAAATCATTTTACGTTGATAATCGCCATGGTAAATGCCTCCGCCAGGTTAGTTGCACTCTCCGGATCCGTGAACGAAGCCCTGATGCTGTCGTCATAAAAGCATATGCCATAGAGGGTGTGTTCTCCTTTGGGAAGCACGCTTTTATCAATCGGAAAGCTATAGGCTTCCATTTCCTTCCTCGAATGGGATGCGAAGGTTTTTCCATCAAAGGCTTTTACCGGAACATTATCCACAAACACGACCGCCGTGCACTTTCCAACGCCAACATAGCTCTGCGCCCGGAGATAGAGCTCTTCCGTATCCTGCACTTGCGGACGAATGGAAAACAGCGTGGAAGCATCCAGCTTTTCTCCAAACGAAAGCCCGGCGGACATCAACGGGTCGCGCTCTTCGAGCGGGGTGCCATCGTTAATATACTCGCTGCGTATTCCATTCCGGACGACGTCCTCCGTTTTCTCGTGCACCTCTGCGGCTTTATCGGCGGCCTGCATTTGAAGCGACTGCGTGAAAACATTGCTGATATTCACGGCCGGTGCGGTCATGCTTCTCATAATTTCAACCCGGTTTGCATCCGCCAGGGCGCAGCCCAGCAAAAATACGGCGGGCTGATCGGAGGGCAGCTCTTTGGGGTGGAACGTGACCGGCAGCATCACCGTTTCCTTTTTGGCAAGCCTGGTCACATAATAATCCGCAGGCTCCCCGCCTTCAATGGAGAGGGGGATAAAGGCTTCCTCCTGATAGGCAAAAACCGTGCAGTCAACCTCCACTTCATTGAGGTTCGCAATGCGGATATAATAGCTCTTCGGCTCCTTTTCAAACACAAGGGCGTTTTTATTGGAAACCGGCTTCTTGGAGCCATCCAGCAGCCGCAGGTCACACTTTCTAACGTCATCAGAAACGCGGCCGCTCTGTTCTGCATTTTGTGTTGCGTTTTGTGACCAATTATAATTCGGCGCGGCACCCTGACCGCCGCTTCCGCAGCCTGCCAAACTGAGCAGCAGCAGAGCCAGCGCCGCCGAAAGCAGACGTTTTCCTTTCATCGTTTTCCCCTTCTTTCTCAGAGCTTTGCATCTGGTTTTGGCATCCTGTGCATTTTGGATTGTTTTCTGACGGTTTATATTTCTGCAAGAAAGCTGCCGGTAAAAGTTAGTTGTTATTTATATGGGGATATTCCGCCCTGTTATTAAAAGGATAACGAATTGGAATAATGCATATAGGTGCCGTTCAGGCCATAGCGAGCCACAAAATAAGACGGCGTGCTAGTTCCGGGAATCCAGCTTGTGGTTCCGGTAACTTTATTTACAAGCGACCCGGTTTTGGTCCCCTCCCAGGAGCCCACTGTACCGTTGGAATAAAGCGCCCGGGCCTGAACATTCATGGTTCCAGCATAAATATGAGCATCGTACGTTTTCATGGTATACGAAGCAGTCAGCTGAGACGTGTACCTCGTGCCCGTTGCGCTCAGGTTAAAACCGCGCGAATTGATATTTATGTTCGTTACAGACCAGGAGCCCGCAAACACGGTGAGGCCAACAGCGGTTACGATGGCAAGCGCGCAAACCAGGGAAACCATTCTTTTCAGCAGCTTTTTCATAAAGCCACTTCCTTTCTTATTCTTTTACCGGCAGTTCCTTATGAAGCAAGCATTCCATGCCAGCAATCCGTTTTCTATGCCGGAAACGCTCCCATTCGCAAAAGCGAGCATTTCCGGCACGCGTTATTGCTTTGCGGCAGGCAGGGGCAGCGCCTTGAAATCGCTGCCGTCAAAATTGCACGTGCAGTCTCCTTTATCCCGCGTGGAAAACACAAGCTTTTTGCTCTGGGGCAAAACTTCAATATAACTCACCTCATCATTCTGCACCAGAACCTTCGGGCTTTTGCCGGATAAATCCATGGAATTGAGGCTTTTCGGGTAGCTGCTCGGCACATAATAAACGGTATCTTCATAAACGTTGAATTCAAAGCAATCGTCATATACCAGCTTTTCATTGCCGCCGTCCAGATCCATTTGATAAAGGCTTCTGTCAGCATCATTATCCGGGTTTGCCCGCAGGAAATAAATGGTTTCGCCTACCAGCTGCGGTTTTATCACATTCTGCGCAACCAGCGTCACTTCGCCTGTTTCCGTATTGATTTTTTTCAGGTCATTCAGCCTATTGGAATGGTAGATGCTGTTATCGTGCATAAACGTATTTTGAACGCCTTCGACGCGATCTTTTTCATTCGGGTCGATCACCAGGCTTTTCAGTTCCTTTTTTGTGTTGATATCAATTATTTTATACTGGCTGATATCGTTTACGGTTGTAAACACATAAAGCTTATCGTTGATAACCCTGGGGGAATGGGTATATTCCCTGGACCGATAAAGCACATCGTATTCTTTCCCTTTGACCTCTGCGACATAGGTTACATCCGGATCAGAGGCAATAGACAGCAAACCAAACACGCGTTCCCCATAGGACTGCAATTGCATGATAGCATCTGAAGAAATACACTTTTTATCATGAAAGCAGGTTGGATCCGTGCAAAGATATTCCGCTTCGCCGGTTGCTTTATCGATCCGGTAAGGGTTTGTGCGCGCATAAATATACGAAGGCGTTTCGCAGAAAAAGCCGCCGTTATTAAAATTCCCCTGCAGCGCTTCATCATAAGCGTTTGCCGGGCCGGCGGCTGCATGTTCGCCGCCGGGGGCCGTGGCTTCTTCAGGGCCGCTTCCCTGCCCTCTTCCCCCGCAGCCGGCGAGCATCGTGCAAAGAATGGCCAGGATGGTAACAATGGCTGCAAATTTTTTCATATGGATTTCCTCCGTTTCTTCTCCTGCATCGTTCCCCCCCGGTGTAAAAGGGGGAAATGCGGTTGATTGCATGAGCCCGGATTCACGCGGTTTTCTAAAAGCTGTTATTCAGAACAAGCGGGAACTGCCGGTAAAATTTATATTTTACTTAAGACTAGCTAATATGGGTTAGGCCATTAAAAGTATACCGTTGGCGACTGATTGGGGTAAGAGCCATTCACGCCATAATAGGCAATCACGGCAATCGGTGCACCAACAGCATTCATCCAGCTCGTGCTGCCGGTAACCTTCGGCTTATTTGAACCGGTAGCAGTTCCCTGGTCGGGGCCTAAGGTTCCACCAGAATAATATGCCTTCGCTTTTGTATTCATCGTTCCGCTATAATCATGGCCATCGTATGTTGCTATCGAATACGAAGCAGCCAGCTGGGACGTGTACTTGGTGCCCGTTGCGCTCAGGTCAAAGCCGCGCGAATCGATTTTTGTGTTCGTTACAGACCAGGAACCCGCAAACACGGTGAGGCCAACAGCGGTTACGATGGCAAGCGCGCAAACTAAGGAAACCATTCTTTTCAGCGACTTTTTTCTGAGATACTTCCTTTCTTTTGTTTTTACCGGCAGTTCCTCTATGGAAATGGCATGGCATCCATAATACCTTTGGTTCAGGGGGAAAATTTGGCCTTTGCCCCGGCAACGTGCTCAAAAAATTCCCGCTAAAGAAGCCTCCATTGCGGCTTGCTCATTTACAAAAGATGATTAATTCAATAAAAGTGGTAACATTTTTTCATTAATAATCTATATATTCAACTTTATGGTAATCTACTATTATCATTATATAATTTTTCAACAAAAGTCAACAACCCACAAAAAAAATCCGGGCGGAATGGGAGCCCATTCCGCCCGGATTTTTTTGTATGATCAGATTCCTTTTCTCTTTGCTTTTCCCGTAGCCGCGCCGGGCTCGATCCGGCAGACTCCCGTGCGGTGCAGGGAGCCTTCGATCGCCTTCTCTGCCGCCGCCAGGTTTTCCGGCGCGTATTTTTCGCACAGGCAAAGAAGCGCCCTGCGCTTTTCCTCTTCGTTTGTAACGAGAAACGCGCTCCCCGCCAGCACGGCCGATTCATATTCCGTGGTGAACTGCTCGGGTATCAGATGCGTCTTTCCCACGCAGGCAAGGCCCACGCGGGGCTCCCGCCGGATATTCTCGAGCTTGCGCCCCTCCGGCGCACAGTGGAAATAAAAGCAGCCATCCATAAAAACGGGAGAAATGGGGATTCCATAAGGGGAGCCGTCTTCATTCACGGTGGAAAGCACCGCGTATTCACATTTTTTCAGGAGCTCCAGAGCAAATTCCGGGGTCTCCTCCCTGTCTTTCCTTCTCAACGTATACGCCGCCCTTTCTTCCGGAATTACCGGATCATTTCATCGAACTGCTCTTCGCTGATGACCGGTATCCCCAGCTGCTGCGCTTTGGCGAGCTTGCTTCCGGCCTCCGCGCCCGCGAGCACATAGCTCGTCTTTTTGGATACGCTTCCCGCGGCCTTGCCGCCGAAGCTTTCAATGAGCTTCTGCGCCTCGCTCCGCGTGCGGCGGGGCAGCGTGCCGGTGAGCACAAAGGTGAGGCCTTCAAAACGGCGGTCTTCCGCCTGCGCCTCCTCCGTGGGGGCTACGCCGGCCGCGGCCAGGCGCTCGAGCAGGCGCGAGGTTTCCTCCAGTGCAAAATAATTATGCACGCTTTTCGCCATAATGCCGCCGAAGCCGTCGATTGCGGTGATTTCCTCTTCCGACGCCGCACGGATAGCCTCCATGCTGCCGAACCGGCGGGCAAGCAGCTTTGCCGCCTTTTGCCCGATATGGCGGATGCCGAGCGCAAAAATCAGGCGGGAAAGCTCATTATGCCTGGACTTTTCGAGGGAATCCATCAGATTCTGGGCGGACTTTTCGCCCATCCGCTCGATTTCAGCCACGTCCTCCGCGCGGAGCCTGTATAAATCAGCGGGAGAGGAAACGAGACCCGTGCCGATCAGCTGCTCGATAATCGCCGGGCCGAGGCCCTCGATATCCATCGCGTCTCTGGAGGCAAAGTGGATCAGGTTGCGAAGCAGCTGGGCCGGGCAGTCGGTATTATTGCAGCGGACGGCCGCTTCCCCCTCCTCCCGGAACACGGGCTCCCCGCAGGATGGGCAGGCGCCCGGCATGGCAAAGGGCTCCGATCCCTCTGCATGCCGCACGACCGAAACCACCTCGGGAATGATATCCCCCGCCTTGCGGATGACCACGGTATCGCCGATGCGGATATCCTTTTCCGCAATAAAATCTTCATTATGCAGCACCGCCCGGCTGACGGTGGTGCCTGCAAGCTGCACCGGCTCGAACACACCGGTTGGGGTCAGCACGCCGGTGCGCCCCACGTTGATTTCGATATCCAGCAAAGCGGTTTCCTTTTCCTCCGGCGGATATTTATACGCAATGGCCCACTTCGGGAACTTGGAGGTGCTGCCGAGCTCGCCCCTATCTGCAAAATCGTTTACCTTTACTACCGCGCCGTCGATATCGTATGCGAGCGTACCCCGCAGCTCCCGAATCCGCCCGAGCTCTTCGATGATCTCCTCGGCGCTTTCCACTACCCGGTAAAAGGGAATGGTGCGGAAGCCCAGCGTTTTCAGATAATCCAGCGAATCCTTGTGGCGGGTAAGCTTAGCCCCGCGAATTTGCTGGATATTGAACACAAAAATAGCGAGCCCCCTGGAAGCCGTGACCTTCGGGTCCTTTTGCCGAAGCGCGCCCGCCGCCGCGTTGCGCGGATTTTTGAACAGCTTTTCGCCGTTCAGCTCCTGCTGCTCGCGGAGCCTCGCGAAGCTTTCCTTCGGCATATAAACCTCGCCGCGCACCTCCAGGTATTCGAGCGGCTCGGTCAGCTTTAGGGGGATCGACGGAATGGTTCGCAGGTTTTCCGTGACGTCCTCCCCCACGGTGCCGTCTCCCCGGGTGGAGCCGCGCATGAACATCCCGTTTTCATACTCGAGAGAAACGGAAAGTCCGTCTATTTTCGGCTCGATGCAATAGGCCGGGTGCTCTATCGTCTCGCGGACGCGTTCTTCAAAGTCTTTGATCTCCTCAAAGGAAAAGGCGTCTTGCAGGCTTTCCATCGGAACCGCGTGGCGCACCTCGGTAAAGCTGCTTACCGCCTCTCCGCCCACGCGCTGGGTGGGAGAATCGGGCGTGACCAGGTCCGGATACTCCTCTTCGATTCCGCTAAGCTCCCGCAGGAGCATATCGTATTCATAATCGTCTATCTCGGGGGAATCCTCCACGTAATATTTATGAGAATGATATTGCAGTATGCCGCGCAGCTCTTCCGCGCGCTGTTTTGCCTTCTCGAAATTCATATCGTTTCTCCTGCTTTCCTGACTGCCGGTTAATGGGATGCGGCGCGTTCCACCGCGCCGGCGCCCGAGGTTATTTACCGAAAACACCGGCCGGCCTTCGCCGGACGGGGGCGGTGCAGCCGCCGCAGCCCCGCAGGGCTGCAATTTTTTCGGTGCAATGTTCTCGGGCGTGCATATCCGCAGGATATGCACAAAGCGCGCATCGTGCGCTCGGCGCGTTCCACCGCGCCGGCGCCCGAGGTTATTTACCGAAAACACCGGCCGGCCTTCGCCGGACGGGGGCGGTGCAGCCGCCGCAGCCCCGCAGGGCTGCAATTTTTTCGGTGCAATGTTCTCGGGCGTGCATATCCGCAGGATATGCACAAAGCGCGCATCGTGCGCTCGGCGCGTTCCACCGCGCCGGCGCCCGAGGTTATTATACCGTATTTCCGCGCTTTTTAAAATGGCTCTTTTCATCAATTTTTATTTGGTAAAAAACAGAAAAGCGCGGCGAAAGCATCCGCCGCGCTTTTCTGCCCTGTTATTTACCGGCCTGCTCCGTAATCGTTGATGATCTCCGCATACTCGGACGGCTTCGCCTCCTGCACGACCGTGTAAGCGTTGGGGGAAAGGCCTACGATCACGGTTTCCGCGAGGCAATAATCTGAACTGACCTCCACGGTGGAACGATGCCCCGCAAGGATCACGTAAACCTGTGTGGTGATCGTCATCATAACCTGATGGCATGTCTGATTGATGCCCGCCGAATGGAAGCTGTTGGTCACCTGGGAGGTGGCGTTGCTGGCAAGCTGAAGCTTGATGGTAAACTCCGGCCCCCACCCGGCGGTAAAATCGCTGCCCAAGAGGGTGCCGAGCGGTATCTTCGCCGCCTCGCTCTGATAGCTGCAAACGCGCTCCTGCGCCGCCAGCGTGATATCGGCCTTCAGCTTGTTGATTTCCACCACGTTTGATTCCAGAGAGACCACGTTGTTTTTGGAATCCCGCTCCAGCTTCACGAGGTCTTCGTATGTAATGTCGAGATTTGCGAGCTCTTCGGTGACGGCCTGGTTCACCGCCTCGGTGGAAATCATACGCGCGCGGTTTTGCGCCAGCTCCGTAACAATGGGGGCCAGGGTCTTCTGCGCCTGATAAAAGCCAAGCAGCAGGAGAAGCAGCACGGCCAGCAGCTTGAACCGGATGGGAATCCGCCGGGGATGCCGTTTTCGTTTATACATATGCGTTTTGCCCCCTGTAACTCCATCGTTCGCCCCGGAAGAAGAAAATACGAATTCCCCGGTATCCCGCCGGAAAAGCCCGGGGAATCCGGAGGATAAAACGTGCCCGAAAAAGCAGGTGCGCCGGCATTTTAGGCCCGGAGGATTTGCGAAACGCACAATGGCTGTTTTCTGGCATTTTTCCTTCAGGGGGTCAATCCATACTATGTAAAACAAAAAAAATTGCCCCTCTCCGAGGGACAAAAAAATCCCCGCAGATACTGAACTCTGCGGGGAAACAAAACAGGTTGTTATTTTACGATGTTAAGCATCACGCCCGCCGCAACGGCAGAGCCGATAACGCCGGCCACATTCGGGCCCATAGCATGCATCAGAAGGAAATTGCCTGGGTTCTCCTGCTGGCCAACCTTCTGGGAAACACGGGCCGCCATCGGAACCGCGGATACACCGGCGGAGCCGATCAGCGGATTTACCTTTCCGCCCGTGAAGAGATACATCAGCTTGCCGAACAGGACGCCGCCCGCCGTGCCGATACAGAACGCGCACAGGCCGAGCGCAATAATCTTGACCGTATCCAGGTTTAAGAAGGTCTGCGCATTGGTGGTGCAGCCTACCGAAACGCCGAGGAAAATGGTGATGATGTTCATCAGCTCGTTCTGCGCCGTTTTGCTGATTCGTTCCACAACGCCGCTTTCCCTCATCAGGTTGCCGAGCATCAGCATGCCCACAAGCGGGGCCGCATCCGGCAGGAGGAGGGAGATGACCACCGCCATGAGGATCGGGAAAATGATGCGCTCGAGCTTCGAAACCGTGCGCACCTGGCCCATTACGACCGAGCGTTCCTTTTTGGTGGTGAGCAGCCTCATGATGGGCGGCTGGATGATGGGAACCAGCGCCATATACGAATAGGCCGCCACGGCGATGGAGCCGAGCAGCTCCGGGGCGAGCTTGGAGGTAACAAAAATGGCGGTCGGGCCGTCCGCTCCGCCGATGATGCCGATGGAGCCGGCCTGCGCCGGTGAAAAGCCGAGGAGCGTTGCGCCGACGAAGGTGAAGAAAATGCCGAGCTGCGCCGCCGCGCCGAGCAGAAAGCTTTTCGGGTTTGCAATCAGCGGGCCGAAATCGGTCATGGCGCCGATGCCAAGGAAGATAAGCGGCGGGTAAATGCCGAGCTTGACGCCCTGGTAGAGATAATATACAAGGCCGCCGTTCTGAACGATATGGTTCCAGTAGGGCAAGCCCTCCTGCCAGATGATCGGGTAATTATTTGCAGCGTATTCCGTGCCCGCAAACAGTGCGTTAATGCTTTCCGCCGACATGGATTGCAGCTGCTCCAGCGTTTTTCCGGAAAGCTGCTGCAGCATATCCACCGGAATGGGGATCAGCTCGTTGGTGGGCTGGTTCATAATGCCCGCGAGCGGAAGGTTTGCGAGAATCATACCGAAAGCAATCGGCAGAAGAAGCAGCGGTTCGAATTCTTTTTTGATAGCCAGGAAAATGAGCACGAACGCAATGCCCAGCATAATGAGGTTTTTCCAGCCGCCGTTCGCAAAGTCGAACAGCTGGGAAAAGCCGGAATTCCGAAGAATTCCCGAAATAACGTCTAATATCTGTTGCACAGAATCCCTCCCCTACTCAAAATGGACGCGTGCTGTCCAAAAGGCCGGCGGCTGCCCAGACCGGGCGGCCGGAAGATGCACGCCTAACGCTTTTCACAACATACTGCCGGCCCGTATCGGCATACATTTCATGGACTGCCGCGGCGATGACCGCGATCAGCTCGCCGTCGTCCTCCTGGCGGAGCGCCGGTGCAGCCGGGGCCGCTTTTGGCACTGGCACAGGCGGCTGCGCCTGCTTTTTCTCCCCGGATTTTTTCCTTCTTCCGGAGGCCTTGCCCTGTGCGAACGTGATGATCTTACCATATAAGTAAATTAAAAATGTGGACAGCACCAGAGCGCCGAATACCACGATCAAGCCGGTTGCGACGACCAGCATGGCAAATTGCATGTTCTCGCTCATCCAGTTCCTCCCATTCCCCCATGAACCGGATCTCCCTCCAAGGAAAATGTTCACGGAAAAGTTTGTTAACAGAATATCAATAGTTATTATATAGCATTGTCGGCTGCTTTTCAATTATTTGTTTTCCAGTTTGAAAAACTTTTTTCCCCGAAAAATTGTTTTAATCTCACAAAAAGAGACGGACGCGCCCGGTCTGGATGCGTCCGCCTCCCGCCTTTTCAGGAGTCGTGGTCTACGGTATGGAATTGCTTCAGATTGCCGATTTTTCGGCTCCTCTGATCAAGCTCGTGCATAACGTCTTCCAGCGGGATGCCGCGGTCTACCATCAGCACCGTCAGGTGATAGAGAAGGTCGGAAAGCTCCATGACCGTTTCGTGATTGTCGTTCCCCTTGGCGGCGATGATCACCTCGGCGCATTCCTCGCCGCATTTTTTCAGGATTTTATCCACCCCTTTGGAAAAGAGGTAACAGGTATAGGAGCCTTCCTGCGGGTTCTCCCGCCGGTCGCACACCACCTGATATAAGCTTTGAAGCGTATCGTTCATCGTTATGCCTCCCCTTGTTCAATGATGGGCCGGAAAAAGCAACTATGGCTTCCGGTGTGGCAGGCCGGCCCCGTCTGCTCTACCTTGATCAGCAGGGTATCGAAATCGCAGTCCGCCGCCATGGATAGCACCTTCTGCTTATGCCCGGAGGTTTCTCCCTTGTTCCAGAGCTTCCCGCGCGAGCGGCTGAAAAACCATGTGTACCCCGTTTCAAGCGTTTTTTGGAACGATTCCTCGTTCATATAGGCGAGCATCAGCACTTCCCCCGTGCCCGCTTCCTGCACCACGGCAGGAATGAGCTCCGATTTCCGAAAGAGCTCCCTTTTATCGAAATCCATCTTCATTCCCTCCCCGCCTCAATGGCCTCCGTCAAATCCAGGCGGCCGCTGTAAAGCGATTTTCCGCAGATGGCGCCGTACAGCCCGAGGCTCCGCAGGCTGCGGATATCTTCAAGGCTCGAAACGCCGCCGCTTGCAATGATATCGCAGCTTACCGCCTCATTGATGCGGGAAAGCTGCTCGAAGTTCGGGCCGGAAAGGGTGCCGTCCTTCGAAATATCGGTATAAATGATGCAGCGCACCCCCGCCTGCTCCATGGCCTTTGCAAGGTCGAGGTAATGCACCCGGCTGGTGCTGAGCCACCCTTCCGCCGCAGCCATTTCTTCCTTGGCATCGATTCCCACTGCGATTTTATCCCCGTATGCTCCCACCGCCTCGCGGACGAGCGCCGGGTTCTGCAGGGCGGCCGACCCTAAAATGACGCGCGAAATTCCGCGGGAAAGGTAAAATTCAATGGCCTCCCGGCTGCGGATACCGCCACCGAGCTCCACCTTGAGGCCGCTCTTTTCCGCCGCCTCCAGAAAAATGGGGGCGTTTGCTGCCGCACCGCGCTTTGCGCCGTCCAGGTCTACCATATGGAGCCATTCGGCCCCGGCTGCCCGGAAGGACTTCGCCGTTTCGAGCGGGTCCTCCGCAACGCGGCTCGCAGTGGAAAAATCCCCCTGATAAAGGCGCACGCACGCGCCGTCTTTTATATCGATCGCCGGAAAAATAATCATCGGACCGCCTCCCTCATAACACGCCCTTGGTGGAGAGCGGCCGCACGCCTCCCGTTTCCTTCACCGCCGCCTTTACGGCGTGTGCCGCAGCCTTGAACAGGGCTTCGATCATATGATGGGAATTGACGCCGTATTCGGCGCGCAGGTGCAGGGTGATCCCGGCGTGAAAGGCAAGGGCACGGAAAAATTCTTCCGTCATGCAGGCATCGAAATCCCCCACGCGCTCCTGGGGAAAATCCGCATCGAACACGAGATAGGGCCTTCCGCTAATATCCGCCGAGGCAAAGGCCAGCGCTTCATCCATGGGGACGAAAAAGCTGCCGTACCGCTCGATGCCCGAACGGTCCCCCAGCGCCTGCCGGAACGCTTCGCCCAGCACGATCCCCGCATCCTCCACGGTGTGGTGGCAGTCCACCTCCAAGTCTCCCTTTGCACACAGGGTGAGCCCGAAGCCGCCGTGCACGGCAAAGGCGGTGAGCATATGGTCGAAAAAGCCTACCCCCGTGCGGATATCGGCTTCGCCGCCATCAAGGCTCAGGCGCGCGCTGATCTCCGTTTCTTTGGTGGTGCGGCTGTATTCCGCTGTTCTCATCTGTTTCGTCCTCCTGTTCTTTTAAAGAAGTATATTCTCCAGCTCCGCAATGAGGCGGCTGTTTTCCGCGAGGCTCCCCACCGTGATGCGCAGGAATCCGGGGAACCGGCGCACCGCGATCTGCCGGGCGGCGAGCTCCTTATGGATTTCCTCCGCACGCGGCGTTTTGACTACGATGAAATTCGTTACGCCGTCTATAGGCTGGATGTCTGCGCCGCGCTGCTGCAGCTCCAGCAGCAGGCCAAAAAGATGCGTTTTGGAATCGCGGATGCGGCGCAGCGCCTTATGCTGCTCCGATACCTCCTCCAGCACAACGGTGCCGAGCTTCTGGGAAAGCGAATTGACGTTATAGGGCGACTTCGCGCTTCGGATTGCCCTCGTGAGCGCCGGGTTCGCCACGGCGAAGCCCAGCCGCGCGGCCGCAAGGCCGAACGCCTTCGAGCAGGTGCGCAGGATGATGAGGTTATCATACTGCGCCGCATCCCCAAGCAGCGACTGATCCCAAAAATCCATGTAGGCTTCGTCCAACACGACTAAGGCGTTCGTGCCTTCTACGATGCGCCTCACCTGTTCGCGGCGGAGCCCCACGGACGTGGGATTACAGGGGTTAGAAAAGAGGATCATCGAAACCTTTTCCCGCTCCGCCGTTTGAAGGAATTCGTCTGGATCGATTTCCATGGTCTCCCCCTTTTGATAAACCACAGGGATGTTTTCGGTGAGGGTGGTGTAAAACCGGTACATGGAGAAATCGGGTTCCGCGAGCAGTACCTTCTCCCCCTTTTGCAGGAAGGCGGAAAGCAGGATGAAAATCATTTCATCCGAGCCGTTGGAGGCCGTAACGAGCTCGGGAGCGACTTCGTAATAATCCGCAAAGGCGCGGCAGAGTTTCCGCGCCATGGGGTCCGGATAGCGGTTGAAGGGAATGGAGGCCATTTCCTCCGCGAATTTGGAATAAAGGCTGATGGGAAGCTTGACGAAGGATTCGTTTGCATCCAGCCGGACGGCAAAATCCCCTTCCGCCGGCTCATACGGCTCCATGCCGCTCAGTTTTTCATTCAGCTGGTACATAAAACGCCCCCCTTATTGTTCCGGTTTGCGCACACGGATGGAATTGGCGTGCGCCGTGAGGCCTTCCGTTTCGGCGATGGTGATGATATCGTCCGCCGCACGGAGGAGCTCGTCTTTCGTATAGTAAATAAAGCTGGATTTTTTCAAGAAGCTGTCCACCGAAAGGGGGGAAAAAAAGCGTGCCGTGCCGCTCGTGGGAAGCACGTGGTTCGGCCCCGCGAAATAATCGCCCAGCGGTTCGGGCGAATAGGCCCCGAGGAAAACGGAGCCTGCGTTATCGAGCTTACCCACATATTCCATCGGGTTTTCCGCCATGACCTCCAAATGCTCCGGCGCAAACGCATTGGCGAGCTCCACCGCGTATTCCATGGTATCGCACAAAAGGATGCCGCCGAAATCGCGCAGGGATTTTTCCAGGATATCCTTTCTCGAAAGAGAGGGCATCTGCTTTTCGATTTCCCGCACCGTCTCCTCTGCCACCCGCCCGGAGGTGGTGATGAGCACGGAGGAAGCGAGAACATCGTGCTCGGCCTGAGACATGAGGTCGGCCGCGAGATAGGCGGGATCGGCGGTATCGTCCGCCAAAATCAGGATTTCGCTCGGGCCCGCGATCATATCGATATCCACCGTGCCGTATAAAAGCTGCTTCGCAGTTGCTACATAAATGTTGCCCGGCCCCACGATTTTCTCGACCTTCGGGAAGGTCTCGGTGCCGTATGCCAATGCCGCCACCGCCTGCGCGCCGCCCGCTAAAAACACGCGGGATACGCCGGCGATATAGGCAGCGGCCATGATGTTGGGGTTCGGCTCCCCGTTTTTGCCCGGCGGGGTGACCATGACGATCTCTTCCACGCCCGCAATTCTTGCGGGAATGGCGTTCATCAGCACAGAGGAAGGATAGGCCGCCGTGCCGCCCGGCACATAAATACCCACGCGCTTTAAGCCCCGGATGCGCTGGCCGAGGATGACGCCGCTTTCCTTCGCGGTGAGCCAGCTCTGCTGCTTCTGACGCTCGTGAAAATCCGCGATATTTTCCTCCGCTTTGCGAATGGCGGAAAGGAACGCGCCGTCGCACTGGCCGAGAAAGCCCTCCAGTTCCTCCCGGCTGAGCTCTCTCATATCGGGCAGCTTGCCGTCGAACTTCAGGGTATATTCATCCACGGCGGCGTCTCCGCGCTGCTTTACATTTTCTAAAATTTCCGTGACCGCCTCGGTCACCTGTTTGCCGACCGATGTGCTGCGCTGCTTTAACTGCGCCATAAAATTCAGCTCGGCCCTGCCGTTTGTTCGGATTACGGGAAGGATCATTTTTCTCCGCCGCCTTTCCTTCTGTTATTTTGCTTCTTCCAGCTTCCGCAGGAAGGTATCGATCTCCGCCTTGCGGAGCTTCATGCCCGCTTCGTTCACGATGACGCGGGCGGAAATGTTCATGAATTCTTCTATGACCTCCAGCCCGTTTTCGCGGAGCGTGGTGCCGGTTTCAACGATATCCACGATGCCGTCTGCCAGCTCCAGCAGCGGGGCGAGCTCCACGGAGCCTTCTATTTTGATGATGCGCACGTCCATTTCCTTTTGTTCAAAGTATGTGCGCGTGATGTTCGGGTATTTTGTGGCAACTGTTTTTGCGGAATAGCCGCCGAAAAAGTCGGCTCCCCGGGGGGCCGCCAGGGCAAACCGGCATTTGCCGATGCCGAGGTCCAGCATTTCATAAAAACGGGTGCCATGCTCGGCGATGGTATCCTTGCCCACGATGCCGATATCGCACACGCCGTGCTCGATATAGGTGATAACGTCCGGCGCTTTGGCCAGCACCGCTTCATACGGCCCGACCGGCAGGATGAGCTTGCGGCCCTTGTTGATGAGGTTCGAGCAATCGAGCCCCATTTTTCCGAACAGCTCCACGGCTGATTTCTCCAGGCGCCCTTTTGTGAGGGCGATGCGAAGCGGCCTCATGCCTTCTCCCCCTTTACCGAAATGGACGTTACGGTTTCCGTGACGATATCGAGCCTCGGAATGCCGCGAAGGGCGGCTTCCCGCTCGGCCTCCCGCCGGGTGACCGCCATGCACTGCTCCGCGGTAAGGCCTTCCTTCGCCAGTGCGGAGGCATGGCGGAGGGCCGGCACCACATGGGCGTCGTCTGAAAAAAGGAGCACATCCGGAATTTCCCGGCGGATTTCCTCCCCCTGCGCCAGCAGCACCGAAGCGAGCGCATCCACCTCGGCGCCGAAGCCGATGGCGGGCATGGTGCGCCCGAATTCGCCGAGCAGGCGGTCATACCGCCCGCCGGAGAGGACGGTGAGCCCCGAGCCCTCCATATACCCCTGGAAAATGAGCCCGGTGTAATATTCGTTCCGGTGCACGAGCCCCAAATCGATGCTGATGCGTCCGCTGAGGCCGAGCTCCTCCAACAGGCCGTAGAGGGTGTGGATATAGCGGAGGCTTTCCTTCGCCTCCTCATTGCAGAAGAGGCTTTCGGCCTGCTCGATCACGCCGATATCCCCGAACATGCCGGGCAGACGGCGGATGGCCTCCACCGCCCCGCAGGGGGGAAGAGAATCGAGCAGATCGTTCAGTGCGGCGAAATTTTTGGTTTCGATCATCTGGCGGATGCGCTCCAGCGTATCCCCATCCGCGGGAATGGCCTTTAAGAGCGCGTTAAAGTACCCCACGTGGCTGATCTCGAGCTTATAGCCCGTGACGGCGCAGCAGGCGAGCGAATCCACCGCGGCGGAGAGCACCTCGAGATCGGCTTTGAGCCCGCTCGCGCCCAAAAGCTCCACGCCCGCCTGGCGGACTTCGTTATAGCCGCCGCTGAGCGCCCGCGTCTTTTTGAAGACCGGCTGATTATAATAGAGGCGGATGGGCAGCGGCTCGTCTTTCAGACGGGTGGCAACCATGCGCGCGATGGGGGCGGTGCTGTCCGGCCGGACAACGAGAAGGCGGCCGTTGCCCGCCGTCATTTTATACAGCAGCTCCTGCGGGAGAGCGGCGCTCCCCGCGGAAAACATATCGTAATACTCGAGCGTGGTGGTCATCACCTCGTGATACCCACGGCTCTGAAAAAGCTCGGTGAGGCTTTTTTCCACCCGGCGGCGGGCAAGGCATTCTTCAAACAAAAAATCCCGCGTGCCCTCGGGCGTCATTTTGATATTCCGATTCATCCGGATTCCCTCCGTTTACTTTAGCGTGCTAATATGATATCACACAAAATAAATGCTGTCAACCCTTAAAACATGCACATCTGGTTGGTTTCGGGGAGGTGGTCGAGCACGCCGAAGGGCTTTAAGATATCCACAACCGACTGCGTGGTGCCCGTACGCTGCTTGAAATCCTCAATCGAAATGAATTCACCATATTCCTTGGCCCGGGCCAGGCCCTGCGCGGCGTTTTCGCCGAGGCCCTTCAGCGCGCCGAAAGGCAGGCGGATCTTACCGTTTTCCACCTTATAGATCCGTGCGTCCGACCGGTAAAGGTCCACCGGCAGGAACTCATACCCGCGGCAGAGCATCTCGTTGATGATCTGAAGAACGGTATAGGTATCCTCCTCCTTCTTGGAGGCGTCTCGCCCCTTCTGGTGGATTTCCTCCATGCGCGCGCGCACGGCCTTTTTGCCGCCGAGCGCCGCTTCCGCATCGATATCCTCGCCGCGGACGGTGAGGAAAGTGGCGTAAAATTCCACGGGCCGGTAAATCTTATACCAGCCGAGGCGCAGGGCGGAAATCACATATGCCGCGGCGTGCGCCTTCGGGAACATGTATTTGATCTTCATGCAGGAATCGATGTACCACTGCTCCACGCCGTTGTCCCTCATGGCTGCGAAGTGTTCCTCCGTGAGGAGCTTCGGCGCTTTGCCCTTTCGCACGATCTCCATGATCTTGAACGCAACCTTCGGCTCCACGCCCTTATGCATGAGGGTGGTCATGATGCTGTCCCGCGTTCCGATTACGTCCGCAATGGTGCACTGGCCCGATTTGATGAGGTCCTGCGCGTTGTTGAGCCAAACGTCTGTACCATGCGAGAGGCCGGAAATCTGAAGCAGGTCGGAAAAGTTCTGCGGCTTCGAATCGAGCAGCATCTGGCGCACGAAATTGGTGCCCATTTCGGGGAGGGCCAGCGTGCCGGTTCTCACCCCGATTTCCTCCGGGGTAACGCCCAACGGCGCGGTGCTCGTGAAGAGCTCGTAAATGCTCTTATCGCACACGTCCACCTCCATGACCTTGATGCCGGTCATATCCTCCAAATACTTATACAGGGTGGGAACATCATGGCCGAGTATATCCAGCTTGCAGATGGTATCGTGCAGGGAATGGAAGTCGAGGTGGGTGGTGACGATGCCCTTGCCTGAGTCGTCCGCCGGATGCTGGACGGGAGTGAAATCATACACATCCATATCCCTCGGGACGACGATCATGCCGCCTGCGTGCTGGCCCGTGGTACGCTTTACGCCAACGCATCCGGCAGCCAGGCGGCTGATTTCGGCGTTGGATACGGTGAGCTCCCGTTCCTCGAGGTACTTTTTCACATAGCCGTAAGCCGTTTTTTCCGCCACGGTGGAAATGGTGCCGGCGCGGAAGGTATGGTCGGAGCCGAAGAGCTCTTCCGTATATTTATGGGCCTGCGGCTGGTATTCGCCGGAGAAGTTGAGGTCGATATCCGGGTCCTTATCCCCATCGAAGCCGAGGAAGGTTTCAAACGGGATTTCATGCCCCTCGCGGATATAATCGGCCCCGCATTCGGTGCACTTTTTCGGCGGCATATCGTAGCCCGAGCCGTATTCGCCGTGCAGGAAGAATTCGCTGTGCTTGCACTTCGGGCAAACGTAATGCGGCGGCAGGGGATTTACCTCCGTGATGCCAGCCATAGTGGCGACGAAGGAGGAGCCCACCGACCCCCGCGAGCCGACGAGATATCCGTTTTCCTCCGATTTGGCAATGAGCTTCTGCGCGATCATATAGAGCACCGCAAACCCGTTTTTGATGATGGAATGAAGCTCCTTTTCGAGCCGCTCCTCCACGATGCCCGGCAGCGGGTCGCCATACATTGCCCGGGCCCTGCTCCAGGTGATTTCCTCCAGCTCCTCGTTGGCCCCGGGGAGCGACGGCGGGAATTTTCCGGGCGGGATGGGGCGCACGTCCGCATCGATCAGATCGGCGATGCGGTTCGTGTTTTCCACCACGACTTCCTTTGCCTTTTCCGCCCCCAGATACTCGAATTCACGCAGCATGTTTTCCGTGGTGCGGAAATAGAGAGGGGCCTGGTTATCGGCGTCCGAAAAGCCCTGGCTCGCCATCAGAACGGCGCGGTAGGCCGAATCCTTTTGATCGAGGAAGTGGACGTCCCCCGTGGCGACCACGGGTTTTCCGAGCTCATCCGCAAGGGATACGATGGTGCGGTTGAAATCCCGGATATCCTCTTCGCCCGATACCGTATGGTTTCGGATCATGAATTCATTATTGCCCACCGGCTGGATTTCGAGGAAATCGTAAAACGACGCGATCTTCAAAAGCTCCTCGCGGCTTCTCCCCTGCACAACCGCCTGGTAAAGCTCGCCCGCTTCGCACGCGCTGCCGACGAGGATGCCCTCGCGGTACTGCTGCAGCACGCTGCGCGGGATGCGCGGGCGGCGGTTGAAATACTGAAGATTGGAAAAGGAAATGAGCTTATAGAGGTTCTTGAGCCCTGTTTTATTCTGCACCAGCAGGATGATATGGAAGCTGTCCAGCTTTTTGAGGCCGTCTTCCCGGAGAGCCGCATTCATTTCCGAACAGAGGGAAAGGCCCTTTTCCTTTTTCATCAGCTCCACGAGCTGGTTCCAGATGAGGGCCAGCGCCTCGGCGTCGTCGCTCGCGCGGTGATGGTTGAAGGCGGGGAGCTTGAAGTGCTTCGTAAGGGTATCGAGCTTGTGGCGCTTGAGGGTGGGAAGCACCCCGCGCGCGACCTTCAGGGTATCGATATACACCGGCCCGAAGGGGATGCCGTTCCGCTCGCAGGCCGCAGTGATGAAGCTGATATCGAACCGGGCGTTGTGCGCCATCAAAACATCGTCCCCGGCAAACTCCAGGAACTTTTTGACCGCTTCCGCTTCGCCGGGCGCATCCTTTACCATATCGTCGGTAATGCCGGTGAGCTCGGTAATAAAGCTGCTGATCGGCTTGCCGGGGTTCACGAAGGTATTGAACCGCTCCTCCACCGATCCCTTTTTGATGCGCACCGCGCCGATCTCGGTGAGGCGCTCGTGCTCGGCGTTGATGCCGGTGGTTTCCACATCGAACACGACAAAGGTGCCGGTGAGCGGTTCTTCGGTCTGCCCGGTCATCACGCCGCCGGAATCGTCGATATAATAGCCCTCCATGCCGTAAATGATCTTGAAATCGCCGCCCTGCCTGCGGATGGCATCGCAGGCGTTCATAGCGTCCGGATAGGCCTGGGCAACGCCATGGTCGGTGATGGCAATGGCCTTATGCCCCCACTGGTACGCGCGGTTGACGAGGTCAGCGGTGGGGGTGACGCCGTCCATAGCGGACATATTGGTATGTAAATGCAGCTCCACGCGCTTTTCTTCGGCTTTGTCCATTTCCGTGTACTTTTCAAGCGAAGAAATGCCGGTGGGGTCGAGCATGGTCTCTTTGTCGAAATCGTCGTATTTGAGGCGGCCGCTCACGAGCACGCACATGCCGGTTTTGAGGCTGCCGATGAAATCCTTCTTCTCCGTTTTAACCAGCTTTTTTACAATATAGGAGCCGGTATAATCGGTGATGGCGAATTTCAAGATGATGTATTTTCCCGTTTTGGTATCCCGCGTTTCGATCTGAAAGATTTCGCCCCAGATGGTTGCCGTGTCCATAGAGGGGGTAACGTCCTTAATCGGGATGGGGCGCTCGCGCGCGGGCTTTCCATAGAGCGTTTTTGCCGTTTCGAGGTAAACGGGAAGGCCGTCTTCGGGCGGCACGGTGGTATCCACCGCTTTTGCCCGGCGGGGCAGCTTCAAGGGCTCCGGTTCCGGCGGCCTCGGGTGTTCCGCTTCCTCCGCCCGGCGGGCGGCAAGCTCCACGGCACGGCGTTCCTGCTCCTGCCGGCGGGCTTCCGCATCCAGCTGCTCGCGCGCGGCGACGTATTCCTCCGACCGGGACGACAGCTCCGTAACCCCCCGGAAGCTGACCGCAAAGGAAAAGCCGAACTGCTCCCGGATTCTGGCGCTGAGCTTTTCCCCCACCCGCTCTCCCGTGAGGATATCGAGCCCGCCGTGGCGGAGGGTGACCGAGAGGGAGTCCCCCTGCAGCTCGGCCTCCGCATCGTCCAGGAAGCCGTTGACCACCGCAAGCTCTCCGCGCACCGCTTCTACCACCGTTTCAAAATAGCGCGGCTCGAAGCGCTCCACCCGGAAACGCGGCAGGATGCGAACGAGGCGCAGGCTCAAGGCCTCTTCGAGCGCCTGCCCCGCACGCAGCAGCGGCTCCCGCTCCACAAAAGAGGGGAATTCCGCCGAAACGTGCATTTCCCGCTCCGCGCGGTTCAAATTGATATGGGTCACCCGGCCCTCCCCCAGCGCTTCCAGCAGCCCGGGAGGCAGAATCCCCTTGAAAATCATACAAAACCGATTGTTTTCCATAAAACCCGCCTTACAGTTTTTCCACTTCTTTTACCAGTTCGTCGATGAGCGAATCCTCCGGCACCTTTCGGATAATTTCCCCTTTGCGGATGATTACGCCGCAGCCGTCTCCCCCGGCGATGCCGATATCCGCTTCGCGCGCTTCGCCCGGCCCGTTGACTACGCACCCCATAATCGCCACGGTGATGGGCTTTTCCACATTCCCGAGCCGTTCCTCCGCTTCATTCGCCAGCCGAATGAGGTCGATCTTCGTCCGCCCGCAGGTGGGGCAGGAAACGAAGCGGACCGTGCCTCTTTTGAGGCCCAAAGCCTTTAAAATATCCCTTCCGGCGGCCACCTCGCGCACCGGGTCGGCTGTGAGGGAAACACGGATGGTATCGCCGATTCCATCGAGCAGCAGCGAGCCGATTCCGGCGGCCGATTTGATGAGGCCCATTCGCTCGGTTCCCGCCTCGGTCACGCCGAGGTGGAGGGGATAATCGGTGCGCTCGGCCGCCAGGCGGTATGCCGCCGCCATGGTATGTACATCGGACGATTTGATGGATAAAACGATATCGTGAAAATCAAATTTTTCGAGAAGGGACGCATGGTACAGGGCGCTTTCACAGAGCGCCTCCGGCGTAGGCCGCCCATGGCGCGCTAAAATTTCCTTTTCGAGCGAGCCTGCATTTACCCCGATGCGGATGGGGATGCCGCGGGTCCGGCAGGCGTCCGCCACCGCCTTCACGCGGTCGTTCGCCCCGATGTTGCCGGGGTTGATGCGGATCTTATCCACCCCGGCGGCAGCGCTTTCGAGCGCCAGCTTATAATCAAAATGGATATCGGCCACGATGGGCACGGAAACCGCTTCCTTCAGCGCGTATACCGTTTTGACGGCCTCCCTGTCCGGCACCGCGAGGCGGATGATTTCACAGCCCGCTTCCTCGAGGCGCCTCGCCTGCGCGATGTTTGCTTCCCGGTCTTCCGCCGGGGCGTTCAGCATGGACTGCACCGTGACGGCAGCTCCGCCGCCCACCGGCACCTTTCCCACCATAACCTTGCGGCTCTGCCTTTTTGTTTCCATAAGAGCAACCCGTCCTTACAATCGTGATATTGCAAACCGCACCGGCGGAAAAGCCGGTGCGGGGCCGTCAGCCTTTTATCAGCCGTACGATATCGTTGAAGGTGACAAACACCATCAATAAAATGAGCAGCGCAAAGCCCGCCGTGTGGATATAGCCTTCGTATTTTGGAGGAATCTTCTTCCGCGAAATCATTTCGATGAGCAGGAAAAACAGCCGGCCGCCGTCCAGCGCGGGAATGGGCAGGAGGTTGAACACGCCCAGGTTGATGGTGATGAGCGCGATGATATAAAGCAAATCCTCCATGCTCCGGTTGGCCGCCTGGCCGATGACGTTCGCCGTACCCACCGGGCCCGCCAGCTGATTGATGCCGTACCTCCCGGTGACGAGGTCAAAGAGCGACTGCCACACCATCCGCGCAATGGAAACCGTTTTGAGGCCTGCCTGGGAGATCACGGAACCGAAGTTCTTTTCCATCGGCTGCACGTAAAAATCGACGTACACGAGGTTGAAGCCCTCGTCGGTCGGCTCCACCTTGAATTCAACCGCCGGAAGGGTTACCTTTTCCCCCTCCCGAAGGACCTCCATTTCCACGACGCCGTCGCTGTCTCTCATAATTTCATAGGTGATATCGTCCGCCACAAAAATGCGGCTGCCGTTCACCCTGCGGATCGTATCGCCCTCCCTAAGGCCGGTGGAGGCGCTGCGGATATCGTCTCCCCGGAAGCGGGAAACGGTGGAGGAGGCAAACGCGCCGTCGTTTATCCCCATTAAGATCACCACGACCAGAAAGCCCAGCACCAGGTTATTGAACGCACCCGCAAACGTGATGATGAACCGCTTCCAGGCGGGCTTGCGGCTGAAGGAGCCTTCCTCGTCGCTCTCCTCCTCTTCCCCTTCCATGGCGCAGTAGCCGCCGAAGGGGATAACGCGCAGGGCATAGAGCGTTTCGCCCTTTTGCTTTTTAAAGATCGCCGGGCCGAAGCCGAGCGAAAATTCGTTTACCCGAACGCCAAGGAGCTTTGCCGAAAGGAAGTGGCCGAGCTCATGGACAAAAATCAGAAATGCAAACAGCAAAACCGCGATAACGATCGTGCGCAGCGTGCTGCCAGCGGTTGAGAACAGGCCCGAAAGCGATAAAAGCGACATATTTGCCTCCCAAATCAGGTTGATATACCGGCAGGCGACGGCCGCTCCCCTTCCTGCCCGCGGATTATTTGCTGCAGTGAGAATTCCTAAGCATGTGACAACACGAATTCCCTCGCCGCACGGTCGGCCGCAAGAACGTCTTCCAGCGTGCGGATCTCCCCCGCCGGCTGGCGCTCTGCCGCCTCCTCCACCAGCTCTCCGATGCGCAGAAAGGGCAGCTTTCCGTTTAAGAACAGGGCAACCGCCTGTTCGTTTGCACCGTTTGCCGCCGCAGGCGCGAGCCCTCCCTTTTGGATTGCGCCGATGCAGGCGCGCAGGGCGCCGAATGTTTCATAGTCCGGCCGGGCAAAGGTGAGCGCGCCGCAATCGGCCAGGGAAAGCTGCTCTGCGGGAGATTCCAGCCGCAGGGGGTATGTGACGGCGTACTGGATGGGAATGCGCATATCGGGCACGCCCAGCTGCGCCAGTACGGCGTTATCGGTAAATTCCACGAGGGAATGCACCACGCTTTCGCGGTGCACCACGATCTCCACCTGCGAGGGCTCGACGCCGAACAGCCAGACGGCCTCGATCAGCTCCAGCCCCTTGTTCATCATGGTGGCGGAATCGACCGTGATCTTTGCGCCCATGCTCCAGTTGGGGTGGCAAAGCGCCTGCTCCACCGTGACGTTTCTGAGCTCCTCCCTGGTTTTCCCGAAGAAGGGGCCGCCGGACGCGGTGAGGAGAATGCGCTTCAGCGCCTTTTCCGAGGGGCATCCCTGCAGGCACTGGAAAATGGCGGAATGCTCGCTGTCTACCGGGAGGATCTGCACGCCGGCCTTTTTTGCCGCTTCGGTCACGAGGCGGCCCCCGGTAACGAGCGTTTCCTTATTGGCCAGCGCCAGCCTCTTGCCCGCATGGATAGCGGCGAGCGTGGGGCGAAGGCCCACCATTCCCACCACGGAGTTGAGCACCAGCTCCGCTTCGGGCAGCTGCGCCGCTTCGCAAAGCCCCGCCATCCCCGATGCCACGCGGGTGGCGGTGTCTTTCACGCGCACACGCAGCTCCTTTGCCGCCTCTTCGTCCGTCATCACGGCAAGGGCGGGAGAAAAGCGGCGCACCTGCTCTTCCATGGCGGATACGCTCCGGCAGGCGGTCAGCGCCGCGGGGCGGATACCGAGCCGGGAAGCAACGTCCAGCGCCTGTTTTCCGATGGAACCGGTGGAGCCTAAGATAGAAATGGTTTTAATCAATAGTATTCACCTTATTATCGAATAATAATCGGGACGAGCTGAACCATGAGAAATAAAAACGGGCCGACGAAAATGATGCTGTCAAACCGGTCGAGAAGCCCGCCGTGGCCCGGAAAAATATTGCCGAAATCCTTCACGCCGTAGGCCCGCTTTATGAGCGAGGCGGAAAGATCGCCGAGCACCGAAAGGGCCGAGCAGGCCGCGCCCACCGGCAGGAGCCACGCGTAATTCACATGGGCGCTGCCCGCTAAAAACGCATCGTAAATCAGCCCGGCGGCAAGGAAGCCCAGCACGCAGAACACAACGCCGCCCACGGCGCCCTCCACCGTTTTATGGGGACTGACCCGCGGGCACATCTTATGCCTGCCTAAAAATTTCCCACAGAAAAAGGCCGCGGTATCGGATACCCACGCCCCGATGCCGCAGAGGAAAATGAAAAACACGCCGTCTGATATCTGGAGCCCGAAGGGGCTGCCCTTATACGCATCGCGCAGCATGATGAAGCTGGAAAACGCCACGGGCAGGATAAGGGTCATCATATAAACCACGGCGGTTTTTTCCAGGGAGGTTTCCCCCCGGTTCATCAGCAGCGTGCAGAACACGAAAAGCGTGTAGGCAAAGCCCACCGCCAACAGCAGATATGGCGAGCGGCGCACCGCTGCAAAGGGGATCACCACGGCCATTATGAGGCTGGCGGCGAGAAGCGGCCAGTTTTTTTTCTGATTCGTTGCGGCAAATACTTCATACACCGCGAGGGCGTTGATCGCCGCAATAACGATTTGGAACAAAATAGTATCGTGAAAAAAGGCCACGACCAGAAACAGCGCAACTCCCAGCACGCCGGTGATGACTCTTGTTTTCATATGTGTATCCCCACGCTTCCGTTAAAAAGTCTGGTCATACGCCGCCGAACCGCCGGCTGCGCGCCGCGTAATCGTCCAGCGCTTTTTCGAGCTGGCCGGTGCTGAAATCGGGCCAGAGGACGTTCGAATACCAAAATTCCGAATAGGCCGCCTGCCACATCATAAAATTTGAAAGGCGGTATTCCCCGCTCGGGCGGATGATAAGGTCCGGATCGGGCTGACCGGCAGTATAGAGGCCTTCTTCGATCGTTTTTTCGTTGATTTCAGAAGGAAGGAGTTCTCCCTTCTGCACCCGCTCCGCCAGCCGGCGGACGGAACGGAGGATTTCATCTCTCCCGCCGTAATTGATGGCGATATTCAAAACGAGGCCCGTATCCTTCTCGGAGCCTTCCTCCGCCCGGCGGATGAGGTCGCGGATATCCTCCGGGAACTTTGAAAGGTCGCCGATGAACCGGGTTTTGATGTTTTCATCGTGAAAATTTTCGATAGCGTCCTTTAAATAATCGTGCAGGATGTTCATAAGGTTATCCACTTCTTCCTGCGGGCGTTTCCAGTTCTCCGTGGAAAACGCATATACCGTTAAATACCGGATGCCGATCTTGTTGCAGTAACGGGCGATGCTCTGAAAATTCTTCGCTCCTGCCGAATGCCCCGCTTTGCGCGGAAGTCCGCGCTTTTGCGCCCAGCGACCGTTGCCGTCCATAATAATGCCGATATGCACGGGAAGCACGCGCTCGGGCTGTGCTCCGTTTTTTCTCTTAAAAAGGGCCAAGGCGATCCTCCTCCCTTTGCCTTCTTGAAGTATCAAAGCCCGCATACACGGGCTTTGATACGGGTTCCCAGCAGGAATTTATAGCTTCATAATTTCCTTTTCCTTTGCATTCGCCAGGTCTTCGATTTCCTTGCAGTATTTATCGGTTAAATCCTGCATGGCTTTTTCGTTGGATTTGAGATCGTCTTCCGTGATGACGGATTCCTTCTTCTGCGCCTTGTACTTATCGATCGCATCGCGGCGGATGGAACGGATGGAAATCTTCGCTTCCTCCGCGTATTTGTGGATGGATTTTACGATTTCCCGGCGGCGCTCCTCAGTGAGCGGCGGGAAAATAAGGCGGATCAGCCGGCCGTCGCTCTGCGGATTGATGCCGATATCGGAAGCCTGTATCGCTTTTTCGATCATCTTAACGGCCGAAGCATCCCACGGCTGAATGGTGAGGATCTGGGGTTCCGGCACCGCCACCGTTGCAATCTGGTTGATGGGGGTGGGCGCGCCGTAATAATCCACCTTGATGCGGTCGAGGACCGTCGGGTTCGCGCGACCCGCCTTTACGGAAGCATACTCGTTATCGAGCGCCCGCAGGGTCTTTTCCATTTTTTCTTTATGAAGTTTGTAAATTTCGTCCATTCCTGACGCCTCCCTTAAATTGTGGAATTCTATCGTTTCGCTGCAGGTGTTTTTGCATACCCGGGCCCTTTGCCCGGGCGTTATTAAAGTGAAAGCTATTTTACGATCGTGCCGGTGTTGCGGCCTTCCATCGCGGCGAGGATATTATCCGGATCGCTGAGATTGAACACGAGGATCGGGATGTTGTTATCCATACAGAGCGAGGCGGCGGTGCTGTCCATCACCGCGAGGCCGTTATTGAGGATATCGAGGAAAGAAAGGGTATCGTACTTCTTTGCATCGGGGTTTGTTTTGGGGTCGCTGTCGTAAACGCCGTCCACATTCGTGGCCTTCATGATGAGGTCCGCGTCCACCTCCGCCGCGCGGAGAGCCGCCGCGGTATCGGTGGAAAAGAAGGGGTTGCCCGTGCCGCAGCCGAAAATCACCACGCGTCCGCGCTCCAGATGGCGCACCGCACGGTTGCGGATATAGGGCTCGGCAATCTCCTGCATGGAAATAGCGGTCTGCACCCGGACGTCCACATCCAGCTGCTCGAGCGCATCGCACAGGGCGAGGGAATTGATTACCGTTGCAAGCATGCCCATATGGTCGGCCCGGGTGCGATCCATCTCGCTGTAAGACCGGCCGCGCCAGAAGTTGCCGCCGCCAACCACGATGGCCACCTCCACGCCCGCTTCCACGCAGGTGCGGATGCGCTTGCAGATTTCCTGCACAATGTCATAATCCAGGCCCTGCTTTTTCTCCCCGGCGAGGGCCTCGCCGCTGAGCTTCAGAAGGATCCGTTTATAAATCGGCTTCATAGCATATCCTCCAGTTGATTTATTGTCCGAAACGTTCTATCGTATACAAAAGTATTTTAACAAATACCGCCCGCATTAGCAAGAATAAAAAACCAGAAAACGCCTTTCGCGGCAGAAAAAGCGGGAGATAGCCCGCGGGCGGCAGAAAAAAGGCCCATCCCAAGGGAGAGGCTACATAAGGAAGTAGCTTCTCCCTTCTTGTTTTCTCGGAACAAATATGATATAATTTACATAAACGAACTGGGAATTTAAGAGGTAAATAATGGAGATAAGGGTTGCTGCCACAGAGGATGCAGAAGAAATTAGAGCTGTTTATGCGCCTTATGTAATCAATACGGCTGTTTCTTTTGAATATGACGTTCCAACTATAGAAGAATTCAAGATGAGGATTGATAATACGCTAAAAAACTACCCTTATCTTGTGGCTATAGAGAATGATTCAATTGTCGGATACACATATGCAAGTTCATTTCATTCAAGAGAAGCATATAAGCACTCAGCTGAGTTATCGGTATATATTAAAGAAGAAGAACGCAGAAAAGGAATAGGACAAATGCTTTACCTGAAACTTGAAGAAATGCTGTCAAAGCAGAATGTATACCTCGTTCATGCTTGTGTTTCCGTTCCGGATGGGAAAGATGAACATCTTACAAATGATAGTGAACAATTCCATAAAAAGATGGGGTTCAAAACTGTTGGTAAGCATGAGTTATGCGGTTATAAATTTGGAAAATGGTATAGTATTATTTGGATGGACAAAGTTATTAAAGAAAAAAAGCTAACCCCGAAACCGTTTATTCCGTTCAGCAATACCAATATGCAAGTTTAATACATTTCAGTTTATAGAGAAAACCCACTATGTTATCTTTCAGTTTTGAAAGTGTCATAGTGGGTTATATACTTTTATGATATTTTTCTTTTCGGCAGATTAGGTAACTTCTTTACGGAGAACCTCCCAACGGGATGAGCCTTTCGTTCACTCTATAATAAGTTCTTATTTCATCATGCTGGCAACTTCGTCTGCGAAATTGTCTTCCCTCTTCTGGAGGCCTTCGCCCTTTTCGAAGCGAACGAATTTGACGATCTTCACCGTGCCGCCGAGGGCCTTCGCCGCATCTTCGAGATACTTGCCTGCGGTGGTGTTGCCGTCCTTGACGAAGGGCTGGTCCACGAGGCAGTTTTCCTTATAATACTTGCCGATTTTGCCCATAACGATCTTCTCTGCGATGTTGGCGGGCTTCCCTTCGGCCATCACCTGCTCGGTGAGGATCTTCTTTTCCTTTTCGAGCACTTCCGCCGGAACGGAATCGCGGTCGAGGTAGGAGGGGCTGAGCGCCGCGATCTGCATGGCAACGTCCTTTGCGGCCGTCTTGAATTCGTCCTTTTCCTCCACGCCGCCGGTGGTTTCCATCTGCATCATAACGCCGATACGGCCGCCGCCGTGGATATAGCTGCAGAGAACGCCTTCCATGCGCTCAAAACGGCGGATTTTGATGTTTTCGCCGATGGTGAGGATCTTATCGCGAAGCATCTGCTCCACGGGAGTACCGTTCTTTTCGCACTTGAGGAGGCCTTCCACATCCGCGGGAGCCTGCTCGGCTACGATTTCCGCGCACTCTTTTACAAAGCTCTGGAAATCCGCGTTCTTTGCAACGAAGTCGGTCTCCGCGTTGACTTCGATCACCACGCCGACCTTCTTCGCTTCGTCTACCATAGCGTAAACGGTACCTTCCGCCGCAATTCGGCCGGACTTCTTGGCCGCCGCCGCGAGTCCCTTTTCCCGCAGGAAATCGATTGCTTTTTCCATATCGCCTTCCGATGCAGTGAGGGCCTTTTTGCAGTCCATCATGCCGCAGCCGGTCTTTTCACGAAGTGCCTGTACGTCTTTTGCAGTAAATGCCATTTTATATTCCTCCTAACAAATTTGTTGCGTTTGATTCAGTTCAGGATATGAATCTTGCCGATGATGGGAAGCTCCTGGGCCCTTCCCTGCGCCGCATTGACGATCCCGACGACCATCAGCACGAACATGAGCGCGTTGAACGACCACGCGAGGACAGAACCCACGAAGCTGAGATAGATAAACCGGAACACCAGCCGGATGAGGCCGAACGCGATGCTGCCCGCGAGCTGCGTTAAAAACAGGACCAGGCCCTGATTGGCATGGAACCGCGCGAACTTCGAATTCGGGCAGGCAAGCAGAGGCACAAGAAACAGGATGAAGATATACGAAAGCAGCGCTACGATCTTATTCTCCCGGATATCCTCTTCGGTATACTGTGCGGTGAAATCGTCCATCTGGAAAACCGGGGCGGCCTGCGAAGGGCCGTTCGGGTCTCCCGCACTGCTGTTCGGAGCGGTGCCGCCTGCGGGTTGCGTGCTTTCCGGGCCCTCCGGCGTTTCGTTCGGACGGCTGTTTTCTTCGGCCATGGCGGGGATTCCTCCTTCCGTCACATCGGTCTTTTTCCGAAAAATACCCGCCGAGCCCATGCAAAGCGGGTATTTTTTAACTCTAAATAAATTATTCGGCCTTTGCTTCCACAGGAGCGGCCTCTTCTTCCGCAGCCTCTTCCTGCTCGCCCTGGCGGCCTTCCATCACGGCGTTAGCCATGGTCTGCGCGATGAGCTTTACGGCGCGGATGGCGTCGTCGTTGCCGGGGATGACATAATCGATTTCGTCCGGGTCGCAGTTGGTATCGACGATAGCAACGACCGGGATGCCGAGCTTATGAGCCTCCGCCACGGCGATCTTTTCCTTGCGCGGGTCAACGATGAACATCGCTGCCGGCAGCTTTTTCATATTCTTAATGCCGCCGAGGAACTTTTCCAGCTTCTCGATCTCGAGGTTGAGCTTAATAACTTCCTTCTTCGGAAGGAGATCGAACGTGCCGTCTTCCTCCATGGTGCGAAGCTGCTTTAAGCGGTTGATCCTGCGGCGGATGGTGGTGAAGTTGGTGAGCATGCCGCCGAGCCAGCGGGCGTTTACAAACGGCATACCGCAGCGCTCCGCTTCCTCACGGATGGAATCCTGCGCCTGCTTCTTGGTGCCGACAAAAAGGATCTCGCCGCCGTCCTTCGTGGCGTCCTGCACGAAGTTGTAAGCCTGCTCCAGCTTCTTGACGGTTTTCTGAAGGTCGATGATGTAGATGCCGTTGCGCTCGGTGAAGATGTATTCGCTCATCTTCGGGTTCCAGCGGCGGGTCTGGTGACCAAAGTGTACGCCGGCTTCGAGCAGCTGTTTCATAGATACTACTGACATGTTTTTTCCTCCTACGGTTTTTCCTCCGCTCCGCTTTGGATTTCGGCCAGGCAACCCGGAGTTGAGAACTCGGGCACCGCTGGCTGGGCAGAGCGTGCGTTTTACGTAAAAGTATAGCACAGGCGAGCCCCTTTTACAATAGTTTTTTCTTTCTTCCGCCAATCTTTTTCCCGTTTTTTCGGGAATCCTCCGCGAATTTTTTCTTGACTTTCCCCTTTGCCTAGTATATAATGCATTTCGCAACCAAATATTGTGGACGCTTAGCTCAGCTGGTAGAGCATTCGCTTGACGTGCGAAGGGTCAGGGGTTCGAGTCCCTTAGCGTCCACCAAGCCATGCAAATCCGAATCCGGAAACGGGTTCGGATTTTGCTTATTTTTGTTCCACCAAGATAGGAAAGGGTCCGGATTCGGCCCGTCTTTTTCCGTTTGCGGGCAGCCCGCTTAAAGCCCCTGTTTGCCCGTGCTGTTTTTCACAGCATTGCGGAACGCGGCCTTATGTGGTAAACTGATTTCAATTACGGCAATATGGAAAAAGGAGACATGCAGCAATGGACGGTTACCGATACGATACGCAGCTTTTGATCGAGGGCGAAAACCTTTCGGAAGACGATATCCACGATTATATCATGAAAAATTTCGAGGGCGACTGCCTTCTGGCGGTCGGCGACGAAGACCTGATCAAAATCCATTTCCACACGAATACCCCGTGGAAGGTGCTTGAATACGGCGCTTCTCTCGGAGAAATTTACGATATCGTTGTGGAAGACATGGACCGGCAGGCGCGCGGCCTGCACGGATAAACGGCTGCTTATTTGATAAGAGGGGCGTATGTTTCAGCATCCGCCCCTCTTTTGTTTTGTCTAAAAGATATGGAAATTACTCAATGGCAAATGTGACTTTGCCCTCTGCCGAAAAATCGATTTTCAGCCGGTACGCCATATCGCGGCAGGCCACCGCCAGTCCATCCTCATTCTCTTGCACCGCATAGCCAAGAGAGGAATAAAAGCGGCTGAATTCTTCCCTTCCAAATGACGTTCCGCACAGCAGGCCGTTTGGGTAGGGCGAATCATAATCCGGCGTATACTGCACATTACCGATATCCGTTAAATGATAAGGAATGTGCACCAATAAATTGGTATCGCCCGGTTTGTTTATTTGGAACGCGGCGGCCGGGGCAAACAATGTATACCGGGTTTCGCTTTCCGCATCTGGCTCCTGCTTTTCCTCCATCGGCTTTATGAGGAAAATATGCTCCGCGCCGCTCTGTTGCGTAATCATAATATATTTCTCCCGGAACAGCTCTGTTTTCAAACTCGAATCACTTTTCGAAATCTCGGCGGCCAGCTTCTTAATATCCTTTTCCGAGGCAAAATGCGTACAGGAGCCGAACACCGCGTTTTTAACCTTTATATTGATAGTGAGCGAATGCTGGGTGATGGGGTCGGCCGCCATTATGC
This sequence comes from uncultured Clostridia bacterium, assembly GCA_958436475.1. Taxonomy (GTDB): domain Bacteria; phylum Bacillota; class Clostridia; order Oscillospirales; family Acutalibacteraceae; genus CAUBKG01. The sequence continues at coordinate 7,922 of CAUBKG010000008.1, read as the reverse complement.
TTCTGCGATCGTGATTGCCGCCGCAGCCCGCAAGGCAAAAGATTGCAAGCATAAGGATACTGCAAAAACGTTTCATTCGGTTTTTCTCCTTAAAAACAGCCGTTGCTACTATCGAGAATACAACAAATAATATAATAAGTTTTTTTTCATTTTGATTTCTCCGAATAAAAAATACATGGTTTCATCTTTGTTTAAGTATTAGCTTTAATGGCAGCAACTAATACCTCCTTATTTTAAAATATAATACCATTTAGTTAAAAATATGTAAAGTTATCATATGTATGCTATATCAACGTGATTTTACTGTAAAATTTCCTTTTCTTTCTGTATGGTAAGCAGGGTCCCGGGGAAACCTAAGAAAAATAAAAACTGGAAGCGAGGTTTCCCTTATGAACTGTGAAAAAATCCGGGTCGTACAGTACGGCTGCGGAAAGATGAGCCAATATATCCTGCGCTACCTCTATGAAAAGGGCGCGGAGATCGTGGGTGCGATCGATGTGAACCCCGATATCGTCGGGAAGGACGTGGGTGAGTACGCGGGGCTCGGATGCAAGCTCGGCGTTACCATACGGAGCGACGCGGACGCTGTTCTGAACGAATGCGACGCAGACATTGCCGTTGTGACCCTTTTCAGCTTTCTGGAAGACATTTATCCGCATGTGGAAAAATGCGTGAAGCGCGGCATCAATGTGATCACCACCTCGGAAGAGGCGATTTATCCCTGGACCACCTCCTCTGCGCTCACCAACCGGCTGGACCGCCTTGCGAAGGAAAACGGCTGCACTGTGACCGGTTCGGGCATGCAGGATATCTACTGGGTAAACATGATCGCCTGCGTAGCCGGCGGCGTGCACCGCATCGCGCGGATTGAGGGCGCGGTCAGCTATAACGTGGAAGACTATGGTCTCGCGCTGGCGGAGGCCCACGGCGTGGGCCTTACCCCGGAGGAATTCGAAGAGCGCATCGCCCATCCCGAAACGCTCGAGCCGAGTTATGTTTGGAATTCCAACGAAGCGCTCTGCAGCCGCATGGGCTGGACCATCAAATCCCAAACGCAGAAATGCGTTCCCTATTTTTACGGCGGCGACCTCTATTCCGAAACGCTCGGCGCCACCATCCCGAAGGGCAACTGCATCGGCATGAGCGCGGTAGTCACCACCGAAACCTTTCAGGGGCCGGTGATCGAAACGCAGTGCATCGGCAAGGTGTACGCCCCGGACGACGGCGACATGTGCGACTGGAAGATCATCGGCGAGCCGGATACCACCTTCTTTGTGCGCAAGCCCGCAACCGTGGAGCACACCTGCGCCACCATCGTCAACCGCATTCCTACCATCCTGAACGCTCCCGCCGGCTATATCACTTCCGAAAAGCTGGACGATGCGGAATACCTTTCCTACCCCATGCATCTTTATACAGAGCTGTTCTGAATCCTCATTTTTTCTCCCGCCCGCCGGACGCCTGCTTCCGGCGGGCTTTTCCGCCGCCTTTCATCCCGGTTCACATCTTTCTTCCTCCCTGCATAGCTTGTACTACGGGAGTATTCCCGAACTAAAAAATGGAGGATTCTTTAAGGATGAAAGACAGATACGATTTTTACGGCGACAGAGACGATAGGAAGGACAAGGACTGCCCCTGGTGCGGCAAAGACGAAAAGTTCGAAAAGGACCGCTGCGACAAGGACGAGAAGTTCGAAAAACGCTGCCCCTGCTGCGAGAAAAAGGACAAGGATCGCTGTGACAAGAAGGATAAGGACCGCTGCGAGAAAAAAGACAAGGACTGCTGTCCCTGCGAAAAGATCATCCGCGGCAAAATCGAGGGCTATATCCCGGTAACGATCTGCTATGAGATCGGCCCGATCGTGTTCCCTCACAAGTCTGAATTCGCCTGCGAACACGCTTTTGAAGAAGACCAGTGTTTCCCGCTTGAGGATATGCTCCGCAACGGGTATTCCGCCGCGCTTCGGAACCGTTTCTCCTGCAAATTCTGATTTTGCACGCCGCCCTTCCGGGCGGCTTACTTAACGTGCCCTTCCTGCACCATATTTTGTGTCGAAATTTAAAATCCTCTGAAAATCGCTCTATTTCTTGTGTTTTTTCATCCCCCCGCTCAACTTTTTTTGAGAATAGAATAAAAAAATAGAATGATTATGAGTTTCTTCCTCTTTTTGTATGTGGATGTAATAGGCTTTTCCTTCTAAAATAGGTGTAGCCGCCGGCAGTTCTCTTGCTTCCCATACGTCTTTTATAATCAGTGTGTTGAAGAAACGCGCCCATATCCCCTGCTGTTTCCTTCCAGTGATAAATGCCGTTTGACCGAAGCGCCCGGGAAAATCCAAAAGGCCGGAAAGGATGAGTCCGGTCTCATTTCCGTTTCTGCCACACGGCATAATAAAATAAGGAGGCCAGCAATGGGCAGCACTCGCATTCCAAAATATAACGTCATAAGGGAAGAGCGGTTTCTACCGGATGCCGGCAATTACGTCGGGTTCGGCCTGGAAGCTCTTGCATCCGATACCGGCGAACGTCTTCATGTGATCCGGGATATTTCCCCTGTATTCGAATTTGTTGCTTCTCTGGCGGAGCTGTTCAACCGCCTGGGTTTGGAACTCGTTCATTTTTCCGATGCCGTGGAAGATGCGCTCGTATAAATCTCGTTTTTTGTGGAATTATTTTTTTAGTCATGATCCATGCGAAAAAACAGCCGCGGCATGAGGCGTCGCGCGGCCGGGTTTTGGGCTGCGGTTCGTATCCGGGAGGCAGGGCGAATTATGTGGTAAAGCAAAAGCCCGCCTCCTTCCCGCTCCGCAGCGCGCATCCTCCTGTAGCAAAAAGGACAAGCGCTTTTTCAAAAAAACGGGCACTTATGGGCTCGCGCTCTTGCCCGCATCGGTCCCATTTCCCTTTTCTCCCTTTTCCATCTTTCGGAATAAGCATGCCGCACAGGCGGAACACTAACGGTATTCCATGGAGAAAGGAGAAAAGCATAGGCATGGATAAACAGAAAGTTGCTCCTTCCATCACCGAAACGGATGAGGATACCCTTTTCGATCTGGATACCGTTGCTTCTGCAACCGAATGCACCGGGCTCATGCCCACGCCCCCCATCTCGGAGGACGAAGTGGAGTCTTACACTGATCTTTATTCGATTCCCCAGCCGGATGAGCCGGTGGACAACGGCTTTCAGCATATCGAGAAAAGCAAAAGCCGCACAAACGAATAAAAACGAAAAAAGCCTCCCGCCGGGAGGCTTTTTTCGTTTACAGTCGTTTACAGCACGCCGTTTTGCAGCTTGGCCGCCGTTACGGTGTTGCGCATCAGCATCGCGATGGTCATAGGGCCTACTCCGCCCGGCACGGGCGTAATGGCCGATGCTACCGGCTCCACGGAAGCAAAGTCCACATCGCCGCACAGCTTTCCGTTTTCGTCCCGGTCCATACCCACGTCAACGACGACCGCGCCGGGTTTCACCATATCCGCCTTCACGAATTTCGGAATGCCCACCGCCGCCACGATCAGGTCGGCCTCGCGGCAGACGCCCGGCAGGTTGACCGTTTTCGAATGGCAGATGGTGACCGTTGCGTTCTTATGCAGCAGGAGCATGGCCTGCGGCTTGCCTACGATGTTGCTTCGGCCGATGACTACGCAGCGCTTGCCGGTCACATCGTACCCGATGGAATCGATCAGCTCCATTACGCCGGCGGGCGTGCAGGGCAGAAAGTTGAAATCCCCGATCATGATTTTCCCCACATTGATGGGATGGAACGCATCCACATCCTTCTGCGGAAGAATGGCGTTGATAACCTCTTTTTCATCCAGGTGCTTCGGAAGGGGAAGCTGGACGAGAATACCGGATATATCGCTCCGGTTGTTGAGGCTGCCGATGAGAGACATCAGCTCTTCCTGCTGTGTCTCGGCAGGGAGGGCGAACTCCTCCGAATAAATGCCCACCGCCGCGCAGGCCTTCTTTTTGTTGTTGACATATACCCTGGAAGCGGGGTCGTCTCCCACGATCACCACCGCAAGACCGGGCACGATGCCCTTCGTTTTGAGCTCCGCCACCTCGGCGGCCACCTTTTCCTTCACACTGGCGGAAACCGCCTTGCCGTCTATAATCTTTGCCATTATTCTTCCCCGCTTTCCTTCTCTTCTTCCGGTTCGTCCTGTTCTTTCTCTTCCTGTGCCGCCGGTTCGGCCTCCGCTTTCGCCGGAGTGTCTTCGCCCGCCGGTTCATCCGGCCCTGCGGCTCCCGCGAACACAGGGGTGTAGGCTTCCGCTTCTCCCGGCTGCCGCTTCGGATGCCGTTTCCGCCCGATGACCAGCAGCACAGCGCACACGATCACCGCAACAGCGGCAACAACCTGAGAAAGGCGGAAATTCCCGGAAAGGGTCATGAGGCTGTCGGTCCGCAGGCCTTCGATGAAGAAGCGGCCGAGGCCGTACCAAATGCCGTAGCAGAGAAACACTTCGCCGCCGAAGCGCCTCTTTTTAAAGAGAAAATGCAGAAGCACAAACCCGAGGATGCACCAGAGCGATTCATACAAGAAGCAGGGGTGAACCGGAAGGGAGGGGTTCACCTCCACGCCGATGCGCCGGAGCGATTCGGCGTTTTCCGCGAGATAGAGGTATGTATTATCCGAATACATGCCCCAGGGAAGCGTGGTGTTGGCGCCGAACGCCTCCTGGTTTACAAAGTTGCCCCAGCGGCCGACTCCCTGGCCGATGAGGAACCCGAGCGAGGCGATATCGAAGGCCGTGCCCACCGGCACCTTCCGCCAGCGGCACATGAAATACCCCACCACGAACGCGGTGATCACGCCGCCGTAAATCCCCATGCCGCCGTTGCGGATGTTGATGACATCCGCAAACGAATGGAATTCATCGAGCTTCGGAATCACATAATACAGGCGCGCGCCGATGAAGGCCGCCAGGGTGCTGACGATGATAACGTCCAAAAACCGGTTTTCATCCAGCCCGGACTTTTTGGCAAGACGCAGGCCGTAAATGAGCGCGAGCAAAAAGCCCGCCGCGATGATGACGGCATACCAGTAGATATCCAAACCGAACAGGCGGAAGGCCACCCGGTTTACCGTGAACGACCATCCGAGCTTAGGAAATTCTACGATCATGATTCTGATTCACTCTCCCGTTTTTTTATTCTCCGGCGCGCGGCCGGATGACCGACAGTGCGCTCCGTTCCTCCTGAAAATGCCCGCGAAGCAGCGCGGAAACATCTTCGAGGGTGAGGCTGCGGTAGATTTCCGCTTCCCCGAACACCTCATAGCCGTTCATGGCGCATTCCACGAGCTCGCTTGCGATCGATTCTACATCGTAATAATGGAACATGATGGCCCTGCCATACCGCTTGCGGCGTACGCGCTCAAAGCGTTCGGGGTCGATGCCCTCTTCCCGCATGCGGCCAAGCTCTGAAAGAAGCTCCCGGTAAACGGTTTCCGGTTCCCGCGACTCGCCCACAAATAGGGTGGCCTCATACCCGTGACCGGTGAAATATTCCGCGCCGAACTGGTCGTTGATGAGCCCCTGCTCCAGCATGCGCTGGTAAAAGGGAGAGGTATCCCCCGCAAGCAGCTCTAGGAGAATATCCATGGCGATCTTCTTTCGGCGGGTCACATCTTTGGCCGCTTCCTTGAAGCCCACGCCAAACACGGGCATGGAAACCACCAGCTCCTGCTCCACATAGGGCTTCACGATGCCTTCCGGCTCGTTGTAATCGCCCTTCACCACTTCCTCCGGGCGGGTTTTCACGATATTCTTTTCCACCGAGCGGAGCACCTGCTCCGCGGTGATGTTCCCCGCCACGCACAGGAACATATTGCTGGGGTTATAAAAGGTGTTGTAGCATTCATATAAAAGATCGGCCGTGATATGGGAGATGGTTTCCTCCGTCCCGGCGATGTCGATGCGCACAGGGTGGTTATGATAGAGCGCGCGCAGGAGGTTGAATTCCACCCGCCAGCCCGGCTCGTCGTCATACATACGGATCTCCTGCCCGATGATCCCCTGCTCCTTTTCCACCGTCTCCTGTGTGAAATAGGGATGGGAAACGAAGTCTAAAAGGATATCGAGGTTTTCCTCCGCGCGGGAGGAACAGCCGAAGAGGTAACAGGTGCGGTCGAAGGAGGTATAGGCGTTGGCCTGCGCCCCCGTTTTTGCATAGCGCTCAAACGCGCCCACATCTTCGCTTTCAAAGAGCTTGTGCTCTAAAAAGTGGGCGATGCCCTCCGGCACATCGGTGAATTCCGGGGCGGAAGCACGCTTGAAGCGGCTGTCGATCGAACCGTAGCGCGTGCCGAAAAGCGCGTAGGTTCTCGAAAAGTCCGGCTTTTCGCAGACGTATATCGAAAGCCCGCTCGGGTGGGCGATATGGATGCAGCTTTCGCCGAGCAGAGCCGAGGTGATTGTTCTTTCGCTCATGCCTTCTCCTCCTTCGGTGCCAGGAGATACACGGTATCCAGCGCAAACTCCTGCGCGGCGCGGATAACGTCTTCCTTCGTGACCTTTGAAATAAGAGCGGAATATTCCTCCGGGGAAACGAAGCTGTCTTCCTCCAGCTGGGAGGAATACCACTCCTGAAGCGAATCCATGGAATCGGAAACGCCCCGGAAAGCGTCCTCCATGGCGAGCTTGGAGGCTTTCAGCGCGTCTTCTCCGAAGCCGCCCTGCTTCATCGCCTCGAATTGCCTTAAAATCTCCTCCTGCGCGCGGGCGGCGTTTGCGCTTTCCACGCCGCTGTCCACCAGGATGATGCCCTTCTGGCGATAGTAACGCGCGGCGCAGTAATAACAGAGGCTGAGCGTTTCCCTCACATGGGAAAAGAGCAGCGAATAGGGGCCGCCGCCGAAGACATCGGCCATCACCTTGAATGCCGCCGATTCGCGCAGCGTGCGGGGCGTTCCCGAGCGGAAGCCCAGAACTAGCTTGCCCTGGGTGACGTCCATACGGTCCGTTTCCTTCCGTACCTCGCGCCTCGCGGGCTTTATTTCGGCACTGCCCGATTCCTCCGCCGTGCGGGGAAGGCGCTCCAGGCCCTCTGTAAAGCAATCGGCCGCGCCGGCGGCGCTGCTCTCCCCGATCACCGTAATATTGACCCGCGCCTCCCGCAGGAGCCTTTTCAGCGCCTCCGCCTCGCTCTGCGGCGTGACGGCGCGCAGACGTTCCGCCGTGCCGTATTTCGGGATTCCGAACGGCTCCCCTTCGCACATGAGGGAAATGCAGCGGTTGATGGCGTAAAGACGCTTTTCATTGATTTCGCTTTCGATGCGCTCCAGCTGCAGGCGCTTTTCATTTTCCAGTGCGGCGGGATCGAACACGCCGTTTTTATAATTCGGCTCAAAAATGAGACTCGCCAGGAGCTCCGCCGCCTGCCCCGAAATGGATTCGCCGTCGAGACTGAAACGGTCGTCCAGCGCATCCGCCACAAGGTAAAGGGAAAGCTCGTCGCTCTGCTTGCGCACGCCGGAATAAAGGGCCGCGCCGTACAGGCGGGCAAGCTCTGAATTCAGGCTCACAGCGTCCGGAAAGCGGCCCGAGCTGCGGCTCAGAAGAAAGGGCAGCAGGGCGTATTCCGCGACGGTTTCCTCCCGGAGGGGCGCCTTGAATTCAAGCATGATGCGCGTGGATTTAAACTTGCCGTTTCGGATGTTGACCGTGCGGATACCGCCGGGCAGCGCCTGGCAGGTGATGATATCGGACATAATTTGGAATCCCTCCGCTGACATGGTTTTGAGTTGAAACAAACATTTTTGCCGGCCGCCCGGCGCGTTCCACCGGGCCGCCGTGGGGTTCATTTGGTCAAGTATAATATTGGTATAATTGCCCATCCCGCCGCTTCGCGGCGTGGGGGCATAAAGCCGGTATAATAACCGCTTTGCGGTTATTATACCATGAACGCGGAGCGTGAAT
>CAUBKG010000007.1 GCA_958436475.1 uncultured Clostridia bacterium | reverse complement strand
CCGCAGAGCGGGGCTTTTTTTGCGGCTATACGGAAGGCTTCGGCTTTTTAAACAACCGGAATGCCCAGAGTACGAACGCCGCCGTGAGCAGGCCGAGCAGGATGCCCGCAAGCACGTCCGAAGGGTAATGGACAAACAAATAAAGCCGGGAAAACGCAATCAGCGCGGCCGCGGCAAACGCACCCCAGCCGAGCTTCCGGTTTGCGGCGAAGATCACGCCCGCCGCCGCGAAGGAGGTCATTGAATGGCCGGAGGGAAATGAAAAATCGAGCGGCTCCCTCACCAGCAGAAGGAAATCGGGTACCGTGGTAAAGGGCCGCTCGCGCGCCACCAGGTTTTTGAGCCCCAAATTCCCGACCAGAAGGCAAAGAGCCAGCGCCACGAGCAGCGCCGCGCCGTACTTCCGGTACTTTTTGCTGCACAGGAAGCCGGCTGCCGCCGCAGCCCACAGGATCCCCCATCCGCCGATGGCGGAAATCAGAATCATCGGGCCGTCTAAAAACGCGCTTTTCATATGCTCCTGGATAAACCAAAGGATACTCATATCGATGTTATGAAGCATGAAGCATTCTTCTCTCTTCACAGAATTTCATCGTTTTATTTCTCCGCATTGTCGCGGTACATCTCATAAAGCCCTGCGTAAACGCCGCCTTTTTCCAGCAGTTCGCGGTGAGTTCCCTGCTCTGCGATACCCTGGTCGGTCAGCACGAGAATGACGCTCGCCCCCCGTATGGTGGTAAGCCTGTGGGCGATGGTAAAGGTGGTGCGCCCCTTCGCAAGCCGCTCGAGCGACTGCTGCACCAGACGTTCGCTCTCGTTATCCAGGGCGGACGTCGCTTCATCCAGAATGAGAATAGGCGGATTTTTGAGGAATACGCGCGCAATGCTGATGCGCTGCTTCTGGCCGCCCGAAAGCTTTACGCCCCGCTCGCCCACGTAGGTATCATACCCATGCTCGAGCCGCATAATGAATTCATGCGCGCCCGCCTGCCGCGCAGCCTCCTCCACTTCGCCGCGCGAAGCGCCCGGCCTGCCGTATTCGATATTTTCATACACCGTTCCGGAAAAGAGGTACACCTCCTGCTGCACCACGCCGATTTTCGACCGCAGGGAGCGCAGGGTAACGCTCCGGATATCCTTTCCGTCCAGCAGGATGCGGCCGCCTGTGACGTCGTAAAACCGCGGGATGAGGCTGCACAGGGTCGTTTTCCCGCCGCCCGACGGGCCCACCAGGGCAACATTTTCCCCGGGGCGCACCATGAGGTTGATATCCGAAAGCACGTTTTCCGTTTCGCCCTTATACTGAAAGCTCACATGGTCGAAAACGATTTCGCCCTTAACCTCACTGAGCGGCACGGCGCCGGGCGCATCCGTAATATCCGCCGGCACGTCCATCACCTCCACAAACCGTTCGATGCCCGTCATGCCGCGCTGGAACTGCTCTGCAAATTCCACGATGCGCCGGATGGTGGCAAGCAGGGTGGTTACATACAGCAGGTAAGCCATGAGGTCGCCCGGGGTGATGTGCCGGTAGAGCATGAAGAGCGCGCCCGCCACCACCACGGCGATGTACATGATTCCGTCAAACAGGCGGGTAGTGCTCTGGAAGCCCGCCATATAGCGGTACATCACTCGCTTGATGCGCAGGAACAATCCGTTGCCCTCGGCAAACTTCTCTTCCTCGATAGGCTCGTTTGCAAAGGACTTTACCACGCGGATGCCGAGGAGGCTGTCTTCCACCTGGGAGTTGATCTCTCCGATCTGGTTGCGGGAGCTTTTGAAGGCCCTCCGCATTTTTTTATTGAAGTACATGGAGCACACGAGCATAATGGGCAGAATGGAAAAGATGATGAGGGTCAGCCAGATATTGATGCTCGCAAGAATGCAGAAGGATACGAGGATTTTTATACCCGCAATGAAAAATTCCTCCGGGCAGTGGTGTGCGAATTCGGTCACATCGAAAAGGTCGCTCGTGATGCGGGCCATCAGCTGGCCGATCTTCGCATCGTCGTAATAAGAATACGAAAGCGTCTGCATATGGGAGAAAAGGTCCCGCCTCATATCCGTTTCGATCCGCGCGCCCATCATATGGCCCACGTTCGCCATATAATAATTTGCGGCCGTGTCGATGAGGCGAAGCACGAGGTAAAACACGCCTACGAGAACGATGGACTTCACCGTGAGCTCCTCCAGATGGTAAAGCCCCATGTCGGTTAAATACCGGACGATCAGGGGCAGCACCATTTCACAGATGGTGGTGAGCAGCGCGCAGAAGAGGTCGAGCGCCAGTACCGGCCGGTATTTTTTAAAATAAGGAGCAAACCGCCGGATGAGCGTACGGTTTCCCCTTCTTTCGGTTTTCTCCATCATTTCACCGCCTTTTTGCAATACGAGGTATAGTATAGCACATTTTTTCGGGTTTCTCCATCCCGGCCAAAACGCATGGCTCCCCTTTTTTTCTCATATATATGTAGCGGATAGGCGGTATCGCCCGGGGCCATACCGCCTGCTCGCACTGCCATTCGGAAGGGGCTGAAATTTCCATGCGCATCAATATTCGAAAGCCATGGCTCTGGGCGCTGAGCCTGCTTTCCGGCTTTTTGATTCTCCTTGCCGTTTGGCCGGGCTCCCCGGCGGCGAGCCTTGCCGCCTCCGCAGAAGCGGAAGAGCCGGTCGAAGTTCCCATCATCATGTACCACGAGGTGAATAAAAACAACCTCACAAAGCTCGGCGTTACCCCGGCCACGCTGGAAAAGGACCTCAAATACCTGCGGGACAACGGCTACGAAACCATATCCATGACCCAGCTCATCCAATATGTGAAGGGCGGCGCGCCGCTGCCGGAAAAGCCCATTATCCTAACCTTTGACGACGGCTATTACAACAATTATGTTTATGCCTATCCCCTCGCGCAGAAATACGGCGATAAGCTCGTATTTTCCATTATTGGCAAAGGCTCGCAGGATTTTTCCGAAGTCAAGGACGAAAACCTCCGCTACGGCCATGCAAGCTGGGAGCAGATTGCGGAAATGATCCAATCCGGCTGCGTGGAAATCCAGAACCACACGTATAACATGCACAAGATCACGAACAGCCGGGCGGGCTGTCAGAAAAAGCGCGGGGAATCGACCGCCACCTACACCCAGGCGATCACCGAAGACATCGGAAAATGCCAGGAGCTCATTGAGCAGAATACCGGCTGGAGCCCGAACACCTTCACTTACCCCTACGGCCGGGTCAGCGAGGAATCGGTGGAGATCATCAAGTCTATGGGATTCCAGGCGACGCTCACCTACAGGAACGGAATCAACCGCATTACCCGAGACCCGGAATGCCTGTTCGGCCTGCGGCGTATCAACCGCGCGAACGGCAGCACCCTGGAAAAAATCCTCACAGATGCTGCTAAGGTGAAATATTGACCTCCGTGTGGTATACTGAATGTATCCTGTGCCTGTAAGCGTAAAGCGGCGGGTACCAATGCTTCACCGGAGGAAACGGAATATGAAACTGAAGGAAGACTTTTTCCGGCGCGATGTGCTGGAGGTTGCCCCGGAGCTGGCTGGCAAAATTCTCTGCCGCGCCCTGCCGGACGGAACCGTCCACCGGCTCGTCATCACCGAAACAGAAAGCTATCGCGGCGCGGAGGACGGCGCCTGCCACGCTTCCAAGGGCCGCACCGCGCGGACGGACGTTTTGTTCCGCCGCGGCGGGCTCGTATATGTGTATCTTATTTACGGTATGCATATCCTCCTCAATATCGTTACCGGAGAGGAAAACGAGCCGCAGGCCGTGCTCATCCGGGCGTGTGAAGGGTATTCCGGGCCGGGAAAGCTGACCCGCGCCCTTTCGGTCGACCGTTCCTTTTACGGGGAGGATATCTGCCGCTCGGAGCGCATCTGGGTGGAAGACGCGCCTCTCCATGGCGTCATCACCGCGCCGCGCGTCGGCATCGGCTACGCGCCTCCCGAATGGAGAGACAAGCCCTGGAGGTATATCCTCCGACCCAATGTCCGTAAAGAAAAAAACTGGCGTATGGCCGAGTATGCTTTTGACGGCCTCACCCTCCGCCTGTATGAAGACGGCTTCGGCCTCTCTGGAATCTATCCCGGCGGCAAAGGGCCCGAGGGGGGGATGGAGCCCCCTCCCCCCCTTCTCGAAAAAGCGGCGGCAGAGCTCCGCGAATACTTTTCCGGAAAACGCCTCTGGTTCGATCTTCCCCTCTCCCCCTACGGGACCCCCTTTCAGCTTGCCGTTTGGCGGGCGCTCAGAGAAATTCCCTATGGGGAAACGCGCAGCTATGGCGAAATCGCCGCGGCCATCGGGCATCCGGGGGCGGGGCGCGCCGTGGGAGCCGCCTGCGGGCGCAACCCGCTTCTGATCATGGTTCCCTGCCACCGGGTAATCGGCAAAAACGGGAGTCTCACCGGCTTTGCCTGCGGGCTCGCCTTAAAAGAACGGCTGCTCCGCCTGGAGCAGGACGCCCGGTAAAAGCAGAGGCCGTCTTCGTGAAATCCGCTTTTTCTTGCAAGAGGACTTTTTTACCGTTATAATAAAAAACAGCCGCGAAAGGGCGTCATTTTCCGGCAAATTCGAGGCCGCGGCTGTTTTTTTGGCGCTGCGGCATTAAGAGACCGCGCGCAGATTTTAAGGCCGTGGGCCGTTTTCGGCCCACATGGCCATTTTTTATTGCCAAGCAATAAAAAAATAACGCCCCGGAACGCCCGCCCGGGCGGAATGGGAAACCAAACACAAAGGAGATACGATACGCATGATTCTTTTAGGTGAAAAGCTCAACAGCTCCATCCCCTCCGTGCTGGAGGCTATCCGCGCAAAAGACGGCGAAGCCATCCGCTCGCTCGCCTCAGCCCAGGAAAAGGCCGGGGCCGATTTTCTCGATATCAACGCTGGAATGATGCAGGAAGAGGAAACGTCCTCCCTTCTGTGGATGATGGAAGAAGTGCGCGCCGTTTCTTCCCTGCCGCTGGTTATCGATTCCCCCGATCCCGCCGTCTCCCGTGCCGCGATGGAAAACTACACCGGCCCAAAACCGATCCTCAATTCCGTAACGCTCGATCCCATGCGGCTTGATTCCATGCTGGAGCTCGCCGTGCAGAAAAACGCCTCCCTCGTGGCCCTCTGTATGGATAACAGCGACTGCCCGGATGAAACGGAGCACCGTATTGCCGCGGCAGACGAGCTGGTGGAAACGATCACCGCCGCCGGGCTTACCCCGGAGGATATTTATCTAGACCCGCTCATCCACCCCGTATCGGCCGACCCGGAGGCCGGAAAAAACGCGCTGCGTGTGATTCGGGCCATCCGGCAGAAGCACCCGCAGGTCCACATTGCCTGCGGACTAAGCAATGTTTCTTACGGCCTGCCCGCCAGAGGCCTGCTCAACCGCGCCTTCCTCGTGTGCGCTATGGCGGCGGGGCTCGACAGCGCGATCCTGAACCCCCTCGACCGGGAGCTGATGTCCCTTCTCCGTGCCGCCCGCGCCCTCCTCGGGGAAGACGAATACTGCATGGATTATATCGAAAGCTTCCGCGAGGGCCTGCTCGGCTGACCCGGGCTTTCTGCAAGGGATAATTTTATCTCTTTGATTGTAAATTTTGGCAAAACGGTATATAATAAAAGTATCTCGGTTAACAGAATGGAGAAAAGCGATGGATTGGTTTGAACTTACCGTAAGCGTCCCTGTGGAATCAATGGATACCGCGGCGGCCGTCTGCCAGATGGTCGTGCCCTATGGTATTTATATCGAAGACTATTCCGATCTGGAGGAAGCAACGCTCGAGATCGCCCACATCGACCTGATCGATGAAGAGCTGCTCGCACGCGACCGCACGAAAGCCACCATCCATATTTACATCAGCCCCACCGAAAACCCGCAGGAGGCGCTTTCCTTCGTCTGCGAACGGCTCGGCAGCGAAAACATCCCTTACGAAACCTCCCTTGGGGACGTCCGTGAGGAAGACTGGGCCACCGCCTGGAAAAGCTTTTATAAGCCCACGCGCATTGGCCAGACCCTGGTGGTGGTTCCCACCTGGGAAAATTATGCCCCCCAGTCGGGCGATATCCTGCTCCGCATGGACCCCGGCATGGCCTTCGGCACAGGCACGCACGATACCACCCGCCTCTGCCTCGAAGCGCTAGAAAAGGCCGTTTTCCCCGGATGCAGCGTGCTGGATATCGGCACGGGAAGCGGCATTCTTTCCATTGCCGCCCTGCTGCTCGGAGCCAAAAGCGCCGTGGGCGTGGATATCGACGAAACCGCAGTGCGTGTGGCAAAGGAAAACGCCGCCGAAAACCATGTGGAGCAATCCGCCCGGTTCCTCTGCGGCGACCTGACCGAACAGGTGGAGGGCTCCTTCGATCTCATCTGCGCCAACATCGTGGCGGATGTGATCATCCGCCTTGCTCCAGACGCCCGGCGTTACCTCGCCCCGGAGGGCAGATTCCTCTGTTCCGGTATTATCGATTCCCGCGAAGCCGATGTTGCAGCCGCGCTCGGCGCCTGCGGGCTCCAAGTGCTGGAAACGAACCGAAGCGGCGGCTGGGTCTCGATTCTCGCCGGCGTGCGGTAACCTATCCTTCTTTCGAATATATCGCCGGAGGGGCGGCTGGTCCTTCCGGTTTTTTATCGCTTTGCATAGTAAAGCGATAAAAACGACCCACGGCCTCTGTATCTGCATACGGCCGAAGCAAATAGCCCGGGTTGATTCCGGCGCAGAATTTCCCCAGTTCCCGGCAAATGGCACAAGCGGATCCCGGCGCCCGCCGTGCAACATTCATAAACTTGCCTCTCCCAGTGGTTTCCGCCTTACATTTGCCTCTGAAAAGTGCTATAATATAAGAGAGCGGAACGCCCGGAGACATCGTTCCAGGTGCGGCCGGCTTTATCCGTATCGTTCCCCTTGCCTTTTTCACAGAGGACTGAACGCGCAGAAAGATGCAAACAGCAATGCTGCCTTTCTTCTGCTTTTTCCCGGACGCATCCGTATTTTATCATGCTGTGATCGTCTGAAGGGCCGCATGTACCGGGGAGATACCATTTATTCCCCTTCCGTCAAACGAAAAACGAAAACGAGTTTCCCCGCCGCCGGGCGGCTGGGGAAATCGCCGCAAAACAGCGAAAGCGGCAGGATGCCCTGAAAAGGCGTCCGAAAGGAGCGATGGACCCATGTATCAGGTAAACGATTCGATTGTGTACGGTACGTACGGTGTGTGCCGCATTACGGAAATCACCCAGCGGAGCTTCCGCGGGAATAAGGTGGACTATTATGTTTTAAAGCCCGTGCACGACGATAATTCCACCTTTTTTGTCCCGGTAAACAATGAAGCGCTGGTGGAAAAAATGCGCTGCATCCTTTCGGAAGATGAAATCTATCGCATTCTGCGCAAAACCGCCGAAGCGTCCGTGAGCTGGGTGGAGGACGCCGGCACGCGAAAGGAGCTGTTCCAGCAGGCCCTGTCTCAGGGCGACCGCGGGGAAGTGCTGGCGCTCATCAAAGCGCTCCACCTGCATCAGGAGGAGCTCCAGCAAAAAGGCAAGCACCTGCACGTGGCGGATGAACGCTTCCTGCGGGATGCGGAAAAAATGCTGTACGACGAGTTTTCCCTCGTCCTGCATATTGACCGCGACCAGGTTCTCCCCTTTATCCTCGAAAAGATACGCTCCTATGAAAAGGAAGCCGCGGTTCTGAAATGCTCCTGAAGCCCGCATGGCTCTAAGGCGTTTTTCAATAGGCCCTATCATGTAAAGTGTTTCTGCTTTTCGGCTTATTTTTTCTAAATCAATCAAAAATCCCCGGATATCTTCCGTTTGATATCCGGGGATTTTCTTGTTATCGTTACTTTCAGCTCATGCGATTGGCTTTATACCAATCCACAAAGGCAGTAATGCCGTCTGCAAAATGCGTGCTGGGCGAATAGCCGAGCACCTCTTTCGAATGGGAAATATCCGCATAGGTCTGCTGCACATCGCCCGGCTGCATAGGCTGGCGGTCGAGAACGGCCTTTTTGCCGAGCACCTGCTCGATCGTCTCCACCATCTGGGTAAGAGAAATGGTGTTGCTTTCGCCGAGATTGAAAATATCATACCGGCCGCTTCCTTCATCCACCCAGCGCAGCGCGCGCATCACGCCGTCCACAATATCGGCGATATACGTATAATCGCGGCGGGTGTTGCCGTCTCCATAGAAGGGGATGGGCGTATCCTCCAGGATCATCTTCGTGAATTTATAAATCGCAAGATCGGGGCGCTGGCGCGGCCCATACACCGTGAAGAACCGCAGGCAGGCGATATTGATATCATACAGATGGTGATAGGTGTGGCAAATCAGCTCGCATGCCTTTTTTGTGGCGGCATAGGGGGAAATCGGATGATCCACCGGGTCGCTTTCCGCAAACGGCACCTTTTTATTGTTGCCATACACGGAAGAGGAGGAAGCAAACAGCATCCGCTTCACGCCGCTCTGTTTCATGCCCTCCAGGATATTGACCGTGCCGTTGATATTGACCTGCGTATACAGCTCCGGATCGGAGATCGACGGCCGCACGCCCGCGCAGGCGGCAAGATGGATTACGCCGTCCGGCTTATAAGCATGGAACACGCCCAGCACAAAATCCTTATTCCGAAGGTCGCCTTCCAGCGGGATAAATTCGGGAGCCAGCTCCTTCTCCGCGCGGAACGCCTTAATCTCTTCCACATTCCCGCGTTTATATTCCGGATCGTAATAATCGTTGAAACTATCGATTCCCACAACGTCGTAGCCCGCCTCGAGCAGCGCTTCCGAAAGATGGGAGCCGATAAAGCCCGCGTACCCTGTTAGTAAAATCCGTTTCAAATGCCGTCAGTCCTTTCTCATTTTGCTTTATTCCTTCTGGCACGGAGCAGGAGGATTCCCTCCGCCTCGAGCAGCGCCAGAAAACTCATCCGATGGCGGATGGTAAAATAAATCAGTTTATAGGGGAAGGGGGTAGCGCCCGCGCGAAACCCGCAGAATGCCTCCCTCGTATCGGAGCGTTTGAGGATCCGCCGGACCCTTTTCAGCCGCTTTTCAAAATCGACCGGCGCCGCGGCTTCGTTCAGCACTTCCATGATGCAGCCGGAGCAGCGGCGGTTTTTAAGCGCTTCCGCAAATTCCGGCGGGAGCGCGAGGTTCCGGATGAGATTATCGATGTGCCGGTACAGCCGGCCCCACTGCTCGCTCAAATGGACGTTGTAGGTGGAGGTAAGGGAGGTTTCGTTTGCCTTCCAGTAGTGTACCAGATGCTCGCTGAGATATACCACACGGCGGGCATAGTAGGCCGCTTCGATGTTGAACAGCACGTCCTCCGCCTGCACCACGCTCATATCCACAAAGCTCAAATGGTTATCCATTATGATTTCCCGGCGGTAGATCTTGTTCCAAAGCGTGCCGTGCGAATCGCGGATTTCAGGGCTCTTGCTTTCTTCCCCCACCGGGCCGATGCTGATGCGCATAAATTCCTGCGGGTGGTCGAATACCGCCTTTGGCGGCAGTCCCAGTTCCTTCGGGAGGCTCTTCCCGCTTTCGAATTCCCGTATGTAGGAACAGCTCACGATATCGGCGTCTTCCGCCTTTGCCGTTTCATACAGGCGTTCGAAAAGGGTGGGCTCCACCCAGTCGTCCGCATCGGCAAAGCCGATGTATTCCCCGCGTGCGAGCCGGAGCCCGCAGTTGCGCGCACGCGAGGCGCCGAGGTTCTGCTGCTCCACGAGATGAAAGCGCTCGTCTCCGGCGGTCAGCCGGCGGATCACGTCCGCGCTGCCGTCCACCGAGCCGTCGTTCACAAGGATAAATTCGAGGTCGGAAAGCGTCTGCCGCTGCAGCGCTTCAATGGAACGCGGCAGGTACTTCGCCGCGTTGTAAACCGGCATGACCACACTCACCTTTGGGTCCGGCATAGCCTTTCGCTCCTTTACTGCTGATAGACCCGAACCGCCGCTTCCGCCGCGCTGGCCGCGTCTTCCGTATAAATATCCGCGTGGATTTTATCGCAAAACTCCTGAGTCACAGGCGCGCCGCCCACCATGATGGTGAGCTGCTCCCGCGCGCCGCGCCGCTGTGCTTCCTCTACGATCTCCTTCATCTGCCCCATGGAGGTGGTGAGAAGCGCCGAGCAAACGATAACCCTTGCCTTTTTCTCAAGCGCCGTTTCAATGAACCGTTCCTTCGGCACATCCACCCCGAGGTCAACGACCTCGAGGCCTTTGCCCTCCATCATCATTTTCACGAGGTTTTTGCCGATATCGTGCCGGTCTCCCTTCACCGTGCCGATCACGACCGTGCCCTTCGCTTCCGCTTCGCCGCTCACCATGTGGGGTTTCAGCAGCTCCGCGCCTGCGGCCATGGCACGCGCCGCCAGCATGACCTCCGGAACGAACGCCTTACCGGTTTTGAACCGTTCCCCCACGACCTCCATACCGGCAATGAGTCCGTTATCCAAAATTTCCTGCGCGGGGATATTTTCCTCGAGCGCGCGGGAAACGAGTTCCGTTACATTCCTGACGCGGCCGCGCTGCAGCGCCGCCGAAAGCTCCTCCAACACTTGTTTGCTCAAACTCTCCACCCAGCTTCCATACGGTTTTCTTTTTCATTCGCCGATAATTTTAATCAGCACGCGCTTTGGGCGCCTGCCGTCAAATTCTCCGTAAAACACCTGCTCCCAGGGGCCAAAATCGAGCCGGCCGTTCGTAACGGCCACCACAGCTTCCCGCCCCATGATCGTGCGCTTGATGTGCGCATCGCCATTGTCTTCAAACCCATTGTGGCGGTAGCGGCTGTAAGGCTTTTCCGGGGCCAGATCTTCCAGGAAGCGCTCAAAATCCTCGTGCAGGCCGGGCTCGTCGTCGTTGATAAAAACGCTTGCGGTAATGTGCATGGCATTGCAGAGAAGAAGCCCTTCTCGGATGCCGCTTTCTGCGAGCGCCTTTTCGAGCTCCGGGGTAATATTGAGGAACGCCCGCCTCTGCGGTATGTGGAACACCAGTTCCTTGCGGTAGCTTTTCATGGAACATTCCTCCCGGTATAAACAGCCCGTTCCCGGCGACCGCATTTTCACGGCGAGCCGGTGAGGGCATGGATTTATCGTTCGTGACTGCCCAACCCGCCGCGCTGCGGCGTGGGGGCATGAAGCCGGTATAATAACCGCTTTGCGGTTATGATACCATGAACGCGGAGCGTGAATGGTATCATTGCCCATTCCCGGCGGCCGCATTTTCACGGCGAGCCGGTGAGGGCATCCGGTCAAGTATAATATTGGCGTAGTCAATATTATATCATATTTCTGCAAAAAAATAAATCATCTCTTTCCAAACAGGCAAGTCCCGCGCGCGGCTCGGTCATACGCAGACATACGGCCTTATCTTTTCCAGCTTTGCCTCCCCGATTCCCTTGACGCGGGTGAGTTCATCCACATTTCCAAAGGGGCCGTATTCCTCGCGGTAAGAGAGGATGTTGCCCGCGGTCACTTCCCCGATGCCGGGCAGGGTCATAAGATCCTCCAGCCCCGCGGTATTGATGTTGACCGGCTCCGAAGGGCGGGGCTTTTCCACAGGGGCTTTTGTTTCTTCCGCAGGGGTTGCAGGCATCACGCCGGTTTCTTCAGGATCCTCCTTCCCTGAATCCAAAACCGCTTCGGAGGCCGGCGCGGCCGGGACAGGCAGGGAGTACGAAGGAATTTCCTCACCCGCTTCACCGAAAATGCCGACGAATACCATCACCGCGCAGAATACGAGTGCCGCACAAAGCAGGATGGCATGGTGTTTTTCTTCCATTTCGAATTTCCTCCGCAAAACAAAAAATGATAAATCCTTTCAGAAAGCGCTTTGCGCTGCCGGCTGGATTTATCATTTTCATTCGATGTGTTACATGGCTTCCTTCAGAGCGTACGCGATGTTGGTGGCGTGGTCGGAAACACGCTCTAAGTTAGAGAGCATCTCCACAAAGATCATGCCCGATTCCGGGTGGCAGGCCTTGCTGTTGAGGCGGCCGACGTGGCTGTCCCGCAGGCCGCGGTTCATCTCGTCCACCTTTTCCTCGGCAACCGTGATGTAATCACACAGGTCGGTATCCGCCCGCTTATCGTCGAACAGCTTGATGGATTTCGCCAGGATATCCTGCACCATATCAGACATTTTTTTGATTTCGGCAATCGCCGCATCGGAGAAGGGCGGGGCCGAGCCGCCGAACTGATCGATATATTCAATGATATTTTCCGCGTGGTCCCCGATTCGTTCGAGGTCGTTGACCACATGGAACATGGAGCCGATGAAGCGGCTGTCGTTATCCTGCAGGTCGAGCGCATGTATCTTGATGAGATAATCGGTGATGGTGTGGTTCAGGAAGTTGAGCACTTCCTCGTTTCCCCGCACCTCCGAAATGGTTTCCGGGTCGGGCTTCAGGAAGGCGCTCATGGCAAGCTGATAGTTGTTGGAAGCAAGCTCCGCCATGCGGCGCACCTCGTTTAGCACCTGCGCCACGGCGATGGTCGGGGTGCTGAGGATGCGGTCGTCGATGTATTTGAGCTTACATATCTCGTGCTGCTTCTCCTTGCCCGGCACAATGGTATAGGCAAGCTTCACGAGCACATTGGAAAGAGGCAGCAAAATAGCAGTGGAAACCACGTTGAACACCACATGGGTGGCGGCGATCTGCTGGGCAATATTGCCCGATACGCTCTTCATCAGGTCCACAAATCCAATGGGCAGCAGCGTAATGACTACAAACAGCAGCGTGCCGAGCACGTTGAACAGCAGATGGATGGTTGCCGCGCGCTTGGCTGTTTTTTTGGCGCCGGC
Source organism: uncultured Clostridia bacterium (assembly GCA_958436475.1). Classification (GTDB taxonomy): domain Bacteria; phylum Bacillota; class Clostridia; order Oscillospirales; family Acutalibacteraceae; genus CAUBKG01. The sequence goes on along the minus strand of CAUBKG010000007.1, from coordinate 35,054 downwards.
CGAGGCGATCAGCGCGGTGATACAGGTGCCGATATTCTGGCCGTAGAGAATAAAGATGGCCTGGTCGAGCCCCGTGATAACGCCCGCCGCAGACATGGCAAGCATGATGCCGATGGAAGCGGAAGAGCTTTGGATCAGCGCGGTCACGAGCATGCCGACGAGGATGCCGATCAGGGGATTGGTGGTATATTGAAAAAGGTTCGTGAAAGCGGGCACATTTTTCAGCGGCGCCATTGTGGTGCTCATGATATCCATGCCGAGGAAGAGCACGCCGAAGCCCGCAATAACCATGCCCACATGCTGCAGCGTTTTCTTTTTGGAGAATACGCAGAAGATAACGCCCAAAAAAATAGCCACCGGTGCTAAAGAGGTAAGCTTCAGAGAAATGAGGATACCGGTCACCGTGGTGCCGATATTCGCGCCCATGATAACGCCGACGGCCTGCGTCAGGTTCATGAGCCCCGCGTTTACGAAGCCTACCACCATAACCGTGGTGGCAGAAGAGCTCTGGATCACGGCGGTTATGATAAAACCGACCAGCGCGCCCAGATATTTGTTGTTGGTGAGCACCTCCAGCAGACGCCGGAGCTTTGAACCAGCGGCGAGCTCGAGCCCCTCGCCCATGATTTTCATGCCATACAGGAACAGCCCTAAACCCCCGAACAGGAACAACACGTTCATGAGGCCCATGGTATCCGTGCTGATTGAACCCATTTCCATTCTCCTTATGCTTTTTCGGCAATCACAAATCTACCCATTTTATAGCTTCATTTATTATAATATCAACCCGGTGAAAAGTTCAAGCAGAAAAAACATTTTTCCGCAAAAAAGGCCGTTTTTCCGATTGATCCCTCACGCCGGAAGCACGAAAAGAGGTTCCATCGATCACAGGCATCCGTTTTTCCGCAGGCGGCAGAGAAGCTCACAGATGAGGCCGGCGCGGGAAAAGGGGGTAACGAAATAAAAACCGTCGCAGCTTTGGCGAAGGGCCAGCGCCAGCTCCTCGGCGATCCGCAGGCCCTCTTCGGCCGCTTCCTCCCGGCTCATATCGTCCGAAAACCGGTTCCTGTATTCCTCCGGGATAAAAAAGCCGGGCATCTCGTTGTGGAGGAAAAGCGCGTTCCTGCGGCTGACGAGCGGCATGATGCCGCAGAGGACCTTCATTCCCGTTTCCTGCGCCCGCCGCAGGAGCTCGGCGGAATCCTTGCTGAATACCGGCTGGGTAAGGGCAAACACAGCCCCGCTTTCCTTCTTTTTTTGGAGGCGGGAAAGCTCCACCTCCACATTCCGCACCGTATGATTGAAGGCACACCCGCAGGTGACGGGGTCGCCCCGGAACACGTCGCCGTTCATCTGGGAAACGATCGAAATAAGCCCCATGGAATTCACATTGAACACAGGCTTTACATACCCGCGGTCTCCCTCGGGGATCGCATCGCCTGATACGCCCAGCACGGCGCGGATTCCCTCCGCATGCGCGGCGAGCAGGCCCGCCCGCAGGGCGTTGATGTTCCGGTCGCGGCAGCACAGGTGGGGCAGAACGTCCGCCCCGGTTTCCCGCATGATCTTTGCCGCGCACGTAACCGAATCGAGCCGCACCTTCGCAAGCGGGGAATCGGAAATGGTGATGGCGTCCACCCCGGCCGCCGCCAGAAGGCGGGCGTTTTCCACGGTTTTTTGGAGATCGCTGTTCTGAGGCGGGGAAAGCTCGGCCACTACGGTGAATTCCCCCGCCGTAAGCTTCCGGAGAAAGCGGTTATCGCGCCGGGCCGCCTCCCTGCGCGGGACCTGCCGCTTCGCTTCCGGCGCCGGAGTGCCGCCATTCGCCTTCCCTTCCATGCGGGCAAGCCGCCGGATATGGGCGGGCGTGGTGCCGCAGCAGCCGCCGAGAATCGAAACCGAAAGCTCCTGAAACCGGGACGTTACCTCCGCAAAATACTCCGGGGGGGCCGCAAAAACCATCCGGTCGTTTTCGGCGGCGGGATATCCGGCATTCGGCATGACCGCCACCGGCTTTGCAAAGGGCGTAAGGCGCCTGGCAAGCTCCAGCATAGGGGAAGGCCCCACGCCGCAGTTGAGGCCGAAGCAGTCGATATTATCATCCGTGCGGCAGGCCTCGTAAATTCCTTCGAGAGAAAGGCCGTGGCGGGTCATGCCGTCCGCCGCGAAGGAGAAGGAGGCAAGCACAAAGGCACCGGGCGCTTTTTCTTTGATATACGCGGCGCAGAAGGCCGCCGGCTCATATTCCGCAAAGGTTTCGAGGCAGAAAGCATCCGCCCCCTCCTCTAAAAACGCATCGATCAGAGCTTTGTATTCCCGGCGGGTTTCGGCTTCCTCCTCCCCGTGGATGGGCCCGATATCGGCCGCCGCAACGGCTCCCGCCCCCGCCGCGCATTCGCGTGCGAGCCGGTAGCCCGCCCGGCAGATATCGCACACCTCGCCAAGAGGCAGCTCCAGAGCCGCGGTGTTGGCGGCAAACGTGTTGGAACGGAGGAATCCGGCACCCGCCGCGAGGTATTCCCGGTGGATGCTCCGGATCACGTCCGGCTGGGTGCGACAGGCAAGCTCGCAGCCGGAAGGCGAATCGCCCGTTACGGCGGAAAAATAGGTCCCCATTGCGCCGTCGGCAATCACGGGGCCGGAAAACCGTTTTTGAAAGCTATTCATATCGGGTCCGTCCTTCTTTTTTCTGATATTTAAATTTTAGCATCCGGTGGAAAAAAGGTCAATAAAACCTTCCCGGCGCCTTGTATTATCGGGCGAAAGATGTTAAATTTAACTAATGAATTTGTTTAGGAGTGGAACTGTTTGCGTAGGTATGCCGTTTATCTGAAAAAATATAAAAAGCAAGTGCTTTTAGGCCCGTTTTTCAAGCTCCTGGAAGCCATATTCGAGCTGATTATCCCGCTCATCATGGCAAGGCTCATCGACCTCGGCATCAAAAACGGGGATACGCCCTATGTGCTCCGCATGAGCGCGCTCATGCTCCTGCTTGCCGCCTGCGGCCTCGGCTGCGCGCTGTTCTGCCAGTATTCCGCGTCCATTGCGGCGCAGGGGTTCGGAACGGAGCTCCGTAACGACCTTTTCCGCCACATCGGCACCCTTTCCCACCGCGAGCTGGACCGCTTCGGCACCGCCTCCCTTTCCACCCGCATCACAAACGATGTGAACCAGCTCCAATTCGCCGTTGCCATGCTCATTCGCCTGGTCATCCGCGCCCCCTTCCTGTGCATCGGCGGCCTCATCTCCTGCATGCTGATCGATTTTCAAATTTCCATTGTGCTGCTCGTGACGATCCCTTTGTTCGTGGGAGTGCTCGCCGTTATCATGCGGAAAACCATCCCCCTGTATAAAAAGCTCCAGCAAAAGCTGGACGCCATCGGTTCCGCCGCGCGGGAAAATCTTTCGGGCATCCGCATCATCCGCGCCTTTGCACGGGTGGAAAAGGAAGAAAAGCGCTTTGAAGAAACGAGCGAAAGCCACACCGCCAGCGCCGTCTCGGTGGGAAGGCTTTCCGCGCTCTCGAATCCGCTGACCACCCTCATCATGAACATCGGCATCCTCGCCATCCTCTGGTTCGGCGGTGTGCGGGTTTCCGCAGGCCGGCTCACGCAGGGGGAGATCGTGGCCATCATCAACTATATGTCGCAAATCCTTCTCGCCCTCATCGTGGTGGCAAACCTCGTGGTCACCTTCACAAAGGCTTCTGCCTCGGCCGCCCGCGTGGGCGAAGTGCTCGATACCTCCTCCTCGATAACGGACGCGCCCGGCGCCCGCCCCTTTCCCGCAGGCACTGCGGAAATCAGCTTTGACCATGTTTCCTTTTCCTATGGAGAAAAAAGCGAAAACGCGCTGTGCGATATCACCTTTACCGCGCGCCCGGGGCAGACGGTGGGCGTCATCGGCCTCACCGGCTCGGGCAAAAGCACCCTTATAAACCTCGTTCCCCGGTTTTACGATGTGACGGGGGGCAGCATCCGGATAAACGGCGTGGACGTGCGGAACATCCCGCAAAAGCAGCTGCGCGACCAGATCGGCTTCGTGCCGCAGAAATCGGTGCTGTTTTCCGGCACGGTGCTCTCAAACCTCCGTTTTAAAAAGCAGGATGCTTCTTTAGAGGAATGCAAAAATGCTGCGCGAATCGCGCAGGCGGCGGAATTTATTGAACAGAAGCCCGAAGGCTACGAAGCCAAAATCGAGCGGGGCGGCGCAAACCTTTCCGGCGGCCAGCGCCAGCGCCTCTCCATCGCGCGGGCCCTCGTCGGCCGGCCTCCCATCCTGATTCTGGACGACAGCGCCAGCGCGCTCGATTTTGCCACGGAAGCACGCCTGCGCCGCGCGCTCAAAACCGAGCTCCGGGGCACGACCGTGCTGCTCGTCTCCCAGCGGAGCGGGGCGGTGCGCCACGCCGACCTGATCGTTGTGCTGGACGAAGGACAAGCGGTTGGAATCGGCACGCACGAGGAGCTGTTACATTCCTGTGAGCGCTACCGCGAAATTTATAACGCGCAGGCCGAGGAAAGCGAGGCGGTGCAGAAATGAAAAAAATCAATACAAAAACAGTCAAACGCCTGTTTGCCGAGGTAAAAAAATACCGCTCGCGGCTTTGGCTCATCCTTCTTTTTTCTTTGATTGCAAATGTGCTCTCGCTCGCCACGCCCATGATCATCGGCTTTGCCATCGATCGCATCGCAGGGGCGAATGCAGTGGATTTTCCCGCCGTGCTGCGTTATATCGCTATCCTCGCCGGGTGCTATCTGGTCAGCGCCGTGCTCTCCTGGCTGTGCGCCGTGCTGGCCAACACCATCGCCTACCGCACGGCCAACGCTCTGCGCATCCGGTGCTTTCACCGCATTCTGCATCTGCCGCTCGGCGTGATCGACCGGCATTCCCACGGCGACTATATCAGCCGCCTTTCGAACGACGCAGACGCTGTGGCGGACGGCCTCAACCAACTGCTCGTCCAGCTGTTCTCCGGTGTGATCACCGTGCTTTCCGCGCTCGGCTTTATGCTGTATTTGAGCCCGCTCATCACCCTTGCGGTCATTCTTGTAACGCCGCTCACCTTTCTGGTGGCAAAAACCGTTACCCGCCTTTCCACCTCCAAGTTCCGCGAACAACAGGCCATTGTGGGGGAACTGAACGGTTTTATCGAAGAGCAGATTGCCGGCCAGCGCGTGGTGAAGGCCTTCCATCATGAGGAAGCGGCCGGAGCAGACTTTGAGGAGATCAACAGCCGTCTTTATACCGTGGGCCAGAAGGCGCAGCTCTATTCCTCCTTCACGAACCCCACCACCCGGTTTGTGAACCACATTTCCTATATCGCCGTGGGGCTCGTGGGCGGCCTCGGCGCGATTTTTTCCGGCTTCAGCGTGGGCGTGGTAGCGAGCTTTCTCACCTATTCCACGCTTTTCTCGAGGCCCTTCAATGAATTCACCGCCATCACCACGCAGCTCCTCGCGGCCCTGGCTTCGGCCGACCGTATTTTCCACACAATAGACGAAACGCCGGAGCCCTCCGACCCAGTGGGTGCGCGGGAGCTTCCCCGCGCGGGCGGCAGCGTCGCATTTGAAAACGTCTCGTTCTCCTATACCCCGGAGCGCCCGCTCATTGAAAACTTCAGCCTGCGGGTGCCGGACGGCAGCTCAGTAGCCATCGTCGGCCCCACCGGCGCCGGGAAGACCACCCTCGTCAATCTCCTGATGCGCTTTTACGACGTGACCGGGGGAACCATCCTGATCGACGGCGTCGATATCATGGACATTCAAAAAGACAGCCTCCGCCGCGGCTTCGGCATGGTGCTGCAGGAGACCTGGCTCTTCCGCGGCACGATCCGGGACAACATCGGCTACGGCTGCGAAAGCGCGACGGACGAAGAAATCATCAAAGCCGCCAAAATGGCGCATGCGCACGGCTTCATCACCCGCCTGCCGGAAGGGTACGACACCGTCATTTCCGAAGACGGCGGCAATCTTTCGAGCGGCCAGAAGCAGCTCATCACCATTGCCCGCGCCATGCTGCTCGACCCGCCCATGCTGATTCTCGATGAAGCCACCTCCAGCGTGGATACGCTTACCGAGCAGAAAATCCAAAAGGCCTTCATGCGCCTGATGCAGGGGCGCACGAGCTTTGTCATTGCCCACCGCCTTTCCACCATCCGGGAAGCGGATATCATTATCGTGATGAACCAGGGCAACATCGTGGAGCAGGGAAACCACCGCGAGCTGCTGGAGCTGGGCGGGTTCTATGCAAACCTTTACAACAGCCAGTTTGAAACCCCGTGAGGTGTGTAAATATGCCGCTGAAAAAGAATGATATCGTCCGGCTGGCCGTCTCCGGCACCACCGCCGAGGGGCAGGGCGTGGGCCGCACGGAAGAAGGGCGCGTCCTATTCATCCCCGGCGCTGCGGAAGGCGACCTTCTGGACGTCCGCATCCTCAAGGTAACGAAAACGGTCGCTTATGGAAAAATAGAAAAGATCATCGCCCCCTCCCCCGCGCGGGTGGAGCCCGATTGCTCCGCCTTTCCGAAATGCGGCGGGTGCGTCTTCCGCCATATCCGTTACGAGGAGGAGCTGCGCATCAAGCACCAGCGTGTCGCGGACGCGTTCCGGAAGATCGGCGGGATGGAAGCGCCCCTCCTCCCCATCGTCGGCGCACAAACGCCCTATGGGTACCGCAACAAAGCGCAGTTCCCCGTGGGCAAAAACGGCGAGGAGGTGCTGATCGGCTTTTTCGCTCCCCATTCCCACCGCATCATCCCCTGCCAAAGCTGCGCCCTCCAGCCGCCTCTCTTTGAAACGGTGCTGGGGCTCGTGGAAGAACATATCCGCATGTATCATATCAGCGTGTACGACGAAGAGAGGCACGAGGGGCTCTTCCGCCACATCTATCTCCGCTGTGCCGCGGGAACGGGCGAGCTCATGGTCTGCCTCGTGCTGAACGGCGATTCTCTTCCCCAGGCGGACGCACTTATCTCACGGCTCCGCGAAGAGGTTCCGCAGCTCAAAAGCTTTGTTATCAACAGCAACACGGAAAAGACCAACGTGGTGCTTGGGAAAACCTGCCGCACCCTCTATGGCTCCGATACAATCACCGATACCCTCTGCGGCCTTTCCATCGAGCTTTCCCCGCTCTCCTTTTACCAGGTCAACCGCGCGCAGACCGAACGCCTTTACCGCCTCGCAGCGGACTGCGCCGCCCTCACCGGGCGGGAAACGGTTCTGGACCTTTACTGCGGCGCGGGTGTGATCGGCCTTTCGATGGCGGGCAGGGCGAAGGAAATCATCGGCGTGGAGATCGTTCCCGAGGCGGTAGAAAACGCAAAGCGCAACGCCGCGCGCAACGGGATCCGCAACGCACGCTTTCTGTGCAGCGATGCATCCGGCGCCGCCTCCCTCCTTGCCGGGCAGAATATCACGCCGGACGTGGTGATTCTGGACCCGCCCCGCAAGGGCTGCGCCCCCGAGCTGCTCGAAACAGTCGCCGCGCGCATGAAGCCACAGCGGATCGTTTACGTTTCCTGCGACCCCGCAACCCTCGCGCGGGACTGCGCGCGGCTTCTCCCCCTCGGCTATGCCGTGAAAGAGGCTACTCCGGTAGACATGTTCCCCCGCACAAGCCATGTGGAGTGTGTGGTATCGATACAAAAGAGGCATATGTAGAAGCGCTTTATTTTGAGCAGTTTTACAGGCATTTTGTTTTCACAGAAGCTGAAGCGGAAAATTTGAAGAGGAAAAATATGACTTCTTATTGTGCAGTCATTCTATTGCAAATAATCAATCAAAAAGAGTGATTGAAAAATGTGGTTTTCGGTTTGTAAAAGCAAATACCAGAACTGCACTCAATGGTACAGAACATATTTCATTGTATTATGTTTTAGATAATCCAACTCAATAGCTTTCACTTTGTTATTTATTAATTCAAAGGCTGAAAGGATTACGCTTGCATATTACTGCTATAAACCTGTGGGATTTGAAACCATCCAAAATGATATTCAGTTTTATCACATCTTAGAGAAAAACTGAAAATTCCAGGAGCTTAAAATTAGGCTGACGCGCGATAGGGAGAAACCGGTTTTGGAAGATAAAATTCCCTTGATACTTGGTGAAAAGCCTCGGCATACGGCAGTATGCCTGCGTTTTTCACCTGCGTCTCAAAAAAATTTTTTGTCTTACAAAACTGCGTTGCACCTGAAAACGAGCTGTTTTTACGTCAGAATGTGCCCGAAAAGGGAAGCAATACTGACGTATTGCAAGCTTTGAGGGTGCATTATCGCGGGAAAAGAGCCGTTTCTCAGGCGATTTATCCCTATCGCGCGTCAGCCTAGGAATAAATGAAAATTCCTTCTTTAGTAGGGGGTCAATATCATGGTCAAATATGCTGTAGCATCGAAAAATGATATAGAAGCGCTGATGCAAATCAGGCTGGAAATGCTGAAGGTGGTAAATGAGCTGCCTTCTGATTACGTGTTCAGCAAGGAGCTTATTGCAAAAAGCAGAGAATATTTTGAGAGTGGAAATCAAACCACCGTTTTTGCTGTTGAAAAGAATTTGATTGGCTGTGCAACCATGTGCTATATTGAAGTCATGCCTACTCTTTCACATCCAACAGGAAAACGGGCGCACTTAATGAATGTATATACGAATTGTGAATACCGCAGGCAGGGAATTGCTTTTCAAATGCTGAATATGCTAATAGAGGAAGCAAAAGTGAAAGGGGTAACGGAAATCAGCCTGTACGCTACGGAAGCAGGAAGACCGTTATATCTCAAATGCGGTTTTACCGAATCCAATGAATGTATGGTGCTGAATTTGAATCAATCAAATCCAGGCCGATGATCTGTTTTCCTCAGCAGAAAAACAGAAGCTTTGCCCGGGGCCGCCAAGAGGGTTATTTGTATGAATAAAACGATTTGCTGTTGTTACTGACGCTTCAAACAGAATGCGCAGAAAAAAGCCATGAAGCGTTTGCAAAGGAAATGACAAGATGCATTTTTATTGCGGGAAGGAGATACGTATGAATCAGGCTATTGTGAAGGGGTATCGCGACAATCATTCCTTAAGAGCGTCTTTCAACGAGCTGGCAAAGGCGACCTTTGACCTGAGCTTTGAAAACTGGTATCGGAACGGCTTTTGGAACGATACATACATCCCCTATTCCGTGGCGGTCGATCACAAAATCGTTGCCAACGTATCGGTGAGCCGGATGGATTTTACAATGGGGAAGCAAAAGAAGCGGTATGTACAATTGGGCACGGTCATGACAAAGCCGGAATACCGGAACCGAGGCTATATCCGCGCTTTAATGAACCAGATCCAAAATGATTACGCGGATTGCGCCGGGTTCTTTTTGTGGGCGAACGACAGTGTGCTGGATTTTTATCCGAAGTTCGGGTTTCAGCCGTGCAAAGAATATCGTTTCCGGAAGAGCATCTGCGGCGGAAAAACGGCGGAAGCAGAGCCTGTCCGGATGAAAGGCCGGGAGGATTGGAACCGTTTTCTGGCGGAAAAGGCAAAGAGGCAGAACAATGGGATCATCCAAATGGAGAACGATGGCCTGCTGATGTTTTATCTCTCGCAGTTCATGCAGGAAAATGTGTATTATATCAAAAGGCTCGATGCGTATGTGATAGCGGAAATCGAAAACAAAACATTGATTCTGCACGACGTTTTTTCCAGCGCCCCGGTAGATTGGGATGCGGTTTTCGCGGCATTCGGCCGCCGGCTGGAAACGGTGCGATTTGCTTTCACACCAAACAGCACGGAAGGCCTTGATTTATATGAGCATAAGGAAAACGACTCCACCTTCTTCCTTCTGGGAGACGCTTTGGAAAACGATATGAAAGTGATACGGTCTTTCCCAAGCCTCGCTCACGCATGAAAGGCCAATAATAACTTCTTTTCGAAAGGGAAGCATTACATATGAAGCAGAACAGCTATTCAGACATCATCCGGGAGCAAACGGAACGGGCGTTATGGGAAGTTCGGAATGTAATCGACTGTATTCCGGACATTCTCTGGAATAAGCAATACTGCTATAGTCCTTGCTGGCAGCATGCGTATCATATGCTTCATTCCCTGGATCTGTGGTTTATCAACCCGCGGGATAAGGATTTTGCCGAACCGCCGTTTCATGTGCGCGATTTACATAATCTCGATGCTGCTCCGGAAAAAAAGTTGACCAGAGATGATCTGATCGGCTATTATGACGGCGTGAAGGGAAAAATTCTCCGCTATCTTGGATGCCTGCGCGATGAGGAGCTGCTCCGGTGCCCCCCGGGCTGTGAATACACGCGGTTCACGCTCATTCTCGCCCAGTTCAGGCACCTGCACAGCCACATGGGAATGCTCATGGGCTTTATCATCGGCGACACGGGGCTCTGGCCCCGTGTGGTTGGGCTGGAGCGTGATATCCCGTGCGGGGAAGCCTATCAAAAATATTTTTAGCGCCGCGAAAGGATCTTATGTTATGAAGCTTTTATTCAAACAGCGCTTTTTCTCCTGGCTTGACAGCTACGATATCTATAACGAGCAGGGGGAAACCGTGTATACGGTGGAGGGTAAGCTTTCCTTTGGCCACCGCCTCGAAATTTTGGATGCGGCCGGCCGGAGCGTCGGCACTGTGAAGGAAGAGGTATTTACATTTCTGCCCCGTTTCCGGATGTATCGCGGCGGAGACTATATCGGCGAAATCCAGAAAAAATTCACCTTTTTCAAGCCCGTTTTCACCCTCAGCTGCAATGGATGGCAGGTGGAAGGCGATATTTTGGAATGGGATTACGATGTCCGGGATTCCGGAGGCGGGCTGATCGCACATCTCTCGAAGGAGCTGCTCCATCTGACCGATACCTATGTTCTGGACATTGCCGACCCGCAGCATGCACTTCTGGTGCTCATGATCGCCCTCTCCATCGATGCGGCCAAGTGCTCCTCCAACAGCGAATAAAATTTTGCTCCGCATCCCTGTAATGTATTTTTGGTTTACGCTTATCCCCTTCCCCTTTCCGGGAATTTTTTGAAAGGCCGGTGCCCCTATTGAACGAAAAAAAGCAAGCCATCAAAAAAGCAAACCGCACGCATGCCGCTTCCGCAAACAAGAAAGCGGCTGTGCCCGGGCAGTGCCCGCTCCATAAGAAATGCGGCGGCTGCCAGCTCCAGAATATGAGCTATGCCGAGCAGCTCGCCTGGAAGCAGGGCAAGGTGAACCGCCTGCTCGCACGCTTCTGCCGTCCCGCCCCTATCATCGGTATGGAGCGCCCATATCATTACCGCAACAAGGTGCAGGCCGCCTTCGGCACGGCGCGCGGCGGCCGGATCATTTCGGGTGTATATCAGTCCAGCAGCCACCGTATCGTCCCGGTGGACAGCTGCCTTATCGAGGATAAAAAAGCGGATGAGATCATTGTCACCGTCCGCCGCCTGCTGCAGGACTTCAAGCTCACCGCCTATGATGAGCGCACCGGGCGCGGCCTTCTGCGCCACGTGCTCGTAAAGCACGGCTTTGCAAGCGGTGAAATCATGGTGGTGCTGGTCACTTCCACCCCCATTTTCCCTGCCAAACGGAACTTTGTGAAGGCGCTCCTGCAAAAGCATCCCGATATCACCACCGTGGTGATGAACATAAACCCCTATGAAACCAGCCTGGTGCTTGGTGAAAGGGAAACCGTGCTTTACGGCCCCGGCTTTATTACCGATACCCTCTGCGGCTGCCGGTTCCGCATTTCCTCCCGCTCGTTTTACCAGATCAACCCCGTGCAGACGGAAATCCTCTACCGCAAGGCGATTGAATTGGCAGGGCTCTCCGGCGAGGAAACGGTGATCGACGCTTACTGCGGCATCGGCACCATCGGGATCCTCGCAAGCAGCCGGGCAAAAGCGGTGATCGGCGCGGAGCTGAATGCAGACGCCGTGCGGGACGCGGGCATCAACGCAAAGCTGAACGGGGTGAAAAATATCCGCTTCGTCCGCGCGGACGCGGGCAAATTCATGGCCGCCATGGCGGAAAACGGGGAAACGGCAGACGTGGTCTTCCTGGATCCGCCCCGCGCCGGCAGCGACGAACGCTTTCTAGCTTCCCTTGCCACGCTCTCGCCTCGCCGGATCGTTTATATTTCCTGCAACTCCGAAACACAGGCGCGGGACCTCGCCTTTCTCATCCATCACGGCTACCGCGTGGAAACCATCCAGCCGGTGGATATGTTCCCCCACACGAATCATGTGGAAACGGTTGCTCTGCTGACTCAGCTATAAAACCAAAACGGAGGCCTTTTTATGAATACCCTGGATGCCATATTTTATAGAACCAGCTACCGCGGAAAGTACAAAAACACCCCTGTACCGAGGGAGGACCTGAAACGAATCATGGAGGCCGGGCTTGCCGCGCCCTCCGGCTGCAACAAACAAACGGCCAGCCTCCTCGCGGTGGACGACCCCGAAACGTTAAAACGTCTGCATGAGGTGATACAGCCGCCGGCCAGTGAAACCGCTCCGGCGATGATCTGCGTGCTGACGCAGAAAATAATTGCGTACCGAAACAAATGCTTTCATGTGCAGGATTACGCCGCGGCCATTCAAAACATGCTGCTTGCGGTCGTGGCGCTCGGGTACCAAAGCTGCTGGATCGAAGGCCATGTCACCGATTCGGATCATATCGGCGATCAGATGGCAAAAATCCTGAATGTTCCGGAAGAATATGAGCTTGTGTGCTTCTTGCCTGTGGGGATTGCGGAAGAACCGCTCACGCATGCCCCCAAAAAGCCCTTTGAGGCACGTGCCTGGTTCAACGCTTACGGTAAAAATCAATAAATTCAAATAAGAACAGCAGAGCCCGGGCGAACGAAACACCCGGGCTTTTTTCTCCCTACGGCCGCAGAAGCTCAAACAGCGCATGGTATTCCTCAGCAAACACGCTGTTTTTCCGCCAGAGGAAGGTAAAATCGTGGGATATCTCGCAGCCGCAAAGCGGGATTTCCCGGAGTGTGCCGCCTTGCAGCTCGCGGCGGACGGTCGGCTCGTACAAAAACGCAATCCCCTGCCCCGCCTCGGCCAGCGCCTTGATAACGTTCAGGTTTCCAAGCTCCGCCACGTTCCGGAAATCCCGGATGGTGAGGTTTCGCTCCTCTACCTCTAAAAAAATCCTGCAATACGCGGTTATCCTGCTCGGGTTCGGCCTGAACCTTTCGGAAATCGTGAAGGTGGGCGCGCAGTCCCTTCCCATTATTCTTTTCACCATCTCCACTTCGCTCATCATTTCCTTCGTTCTGTACAAGGCCATGAAAATGCCCGCCAATATTTCCACGCTGGTGGGGGTCGGCTCTTCCATCTGCGGCGGTTCGGCCATTGCGGCGACCGCGCCCGTCATCGAGGCGGACGACGAGGAAATCGCGCAGTCGATCTCCGTCATCTTCCTGTTCAACGTGATCGCGGCGCTGGTATTCCCGGCCCTCGGCATGGCGCTGGGCCTGTCAAACCAGGGCTTCGGCCTGTTTGCAGGCACCGCGGTCAACGATACGTCCTCCGTCACGGCGGCCGCCGCCGCGTGGGACGGCATGCATCCGGGCGCAAATACGCTCGACACCGCCACCATCGTAAAACTAACGCGCACGCTCGCCATCATCCCCATCACACTGGCGCTCGCCTTCTGGCGCACGGCGAAAATGAAAAAAGCGGGCGGCAGGGGCGAAAGCACCTTCCGTCTTCGTAAGATCTTCCCCTTTTTCATCCTGTTTTTCGTGCTGGCCTCGGTGATTACGACCGTGTCGGCGGCCGCTGGGGCAGACGTCCGGTTCTTCGCCCCCCCTGAAGGAGCTTTCCAAATTCCTGATTGTGATCGCCATGGCGGCCATCGGCCTCAACACAAATCTGTTGAAGCTCATAAAAACGGGAGGCAAGCCGATCTTTTTAGGCCTTTGCTGCTGGGCCGGTATCGCAGGAGTCAGCCTGCTGATGCAGTATGTAATGGGCGTTCTGTGATTCTTCCCAGTTGACAGAACCTCCTTTCGTTGTATATGATAGTTAATGAAATCATTCAGGGGAGGGAGCCGGCATGGCGGTAAAACGGATCCGGCATTACAGGAACCCGGTCCTTCGCAGGGCCTGCCGGGAGGTTAAAACGGTGGACGATACCGTCCGCCGCCTGCTCGGGGATATGATGGATACCCTCCATCATTCGGAAGACGGCGCGGCGCTCGCCGCAAATCAGGTGGGAATCCTTCTGCGGCTCGTGGTGGTCGATTACGAAGGGAACGTGCTGAAGCTCGTGAATCCCCGCATCGTGGAGCAGAGCGGCCGGCAGGACTGCGTGGAGGGGTGCCTCAGCTTTCCGGGCATCGTGGGGAAAACGGTTCGCCCGCAGAAGGTAACGGTCCTGGCGCTCGATGAAAATGGGGATGAGCTGTGCATCACCGGGGAGGGCGAAATGGCGAAATGCTTCTGCCATGAACTCGACCATCTGGACGGAATCCTCTTCCCCGACCGCGCCTCCGCTCTCTATAAAGTGAAAAAGCGGTGACCGCACCGCCCTCAAACAGGAATCTTCTGCAAGGTACTTGACAGATTTTAAAAAAAATATTATTCTATAAATAATCGGAGAAGAACAACGGCGTTCCATTCCCGTTCGCGGGGGATGGAGCGCCGTTTTTTCTATGTCTCGAAAAGCGGGCAAAGCAAAAGGGCCAGTTTGGCTTTGCCTTCTGAAAGGGGTTTTACTGCTATGCAAGAAAACAGACGCCAAAAAGGCCGGCAGCCCGGGCTTTACTCTCCCTCCTTTGAGCACGACGCCTGCGGCATCGGCGCCGTGGTGGATATCAAGGGAAGAAAAAGCCATAAGACGGTCGACGACGCGCTGAAAATCGTCGAGAAGCTGGAGCACCGCGCCGGAAAGGATGCCGAAGGGAAAACGGGCGACGGCGTGGGCATCCTCCTCCAAATTTCCCATCGCTTCTTTTCGAAGGCCGTGAAGCAGGCGGGCTTTTCCCTGCCCGGCGAACGCGATTACGGCGTAGGGATGTTTTTCTTCCCGCAGGATACGCTAAAGCGCAGCCAGGCAAAAAAGATGTTTGAAGTGATCGCCGAAAAGGAGGGCATGGAGTTTTTAGGCTGGCGCACGGTTCCCGTGCAGCCCTCCATTCTCGGCCACAAGGCGCTTTCCAAAATGCCGTATATCGAACAGGGGTTCGTGAAGCGCCCCGACGGCGTGCGGCGCGGGCTCGATTTCGACCGCAGGCTCTATGTGGCGAGGCGGGTGTTCGAGCAGTCGAGCGGGGATACCTACGTCGTTTCCCTCTCCAGCCGCACGGTCGTTTACAAAGGCATGTTCTTAGTGGGCCAGCTGCGCCGCTTTTACCCCGATCTGCAGAGCGGGGAATACGAGAGCGCCATCGCCATGGTGCACTCCCGCTTTTCCACCAACACGGTGCCCTCCTGGGAGCGCGCGCACCCGAACCGCCTCATTCTGCACAACGGCGAGATCAACACCATCCGCGGCAACATCGACCGCATGATGGCCCGGGAAGAAACCATGTCCTGCCGGGAGCTGGCGCCCGATATGGATAAGGTCCTCCCCGTGGTCAATACCGCCGGGTCCGATTCCGCCATGCTCGACAACACGCTCGAATTCCTGATGATGTCCGGCATGGAGCTGCCTCTGGCCGTGATGGTCACCATCCCCGAGCCGTGGCAGAACGAGGAAAATCTCTCCCGCGAAAAGCGCGACCTCTATCAGTATTACGCCATCATGATGGAGCCGTGGGACGGCCCCGCCGCCATCCTTTTTTCCGATGGGGACTGTGTGGGAGCCGTGCTCGACCGCAACGGTCTGCGCCCCTCCCGCTATTATGTGACGAAGGACGATACGCTCATCCTCTCTTCCGAGGTGGGCGTGCTGGATATCCCCGCGGAGGATATCGTGCAGAAATCCCGCCTCGAGCCGGGGAAAATGCTGCTTGTGGATACGGCCGCAGGCCGCATTATCGGAGACGAGGAGCTGAAGGAGCGCTATGCTTCCCGCAAGCCTTACGGCGAGTGGCTGGACCGCAGCCTCGTAAGGCTTCAGGACCTGCCCATCCCGAACCACCGCGTTCCCGCCTATTCGAAGCAGGAGCTGCCCCGCATCCAGAAGGCCTTCGGCTACACGTATGAAGACGTGCAGGACACCATCCTCCCCATGGCAAAAAACGGTGCGGAGCCAACCGCCTCCATGGGCATCGATATCCCGCTGGCAGTGCTTTCCGGGCACAACCAGCCGCTGTTCAATTATTTTAAGCAGCTCTTCGCGCAGGTTACCAATCCCCCTATCGACGCCATCCGGGAGGAGATCGTCACCGATACCACCGTGTACCTCGGGGACGACGGCAATCTCTTGGAGGAACGGGCGGATAACTGCCGCGTGATCCAGGTGCGCACCCCCATTCTCACCTCCACCGACCTCATGAAGATCCGCAGCATGAAAAAGCCCGGCTTCCATGTGGAAACCGTTTCGATCCTGTATTATAAAAACACGCCTCTAAAGCGCGTGCTCGACCACCTCTTTGTTTCCGTGGACCGCGCCTACCGCAGCGGCGCCAACATCATCATTCTTTCCGACCGCGGGGTGGACGAAAACCATGTGGCCATCCCCTCGCTGCTGGCGGTTTCCGCTCTCGAGCAATACCTCGTCCGCACCAAGAAGCGGACCGCCGTTTCCATTGTGCTGGAATCGGCGGAGCCGCGGGATGTGCACCACTTCGCCACCCTGCTCGGCTACGGCGCGCGGGCCATCAACCCCTATCTCGCGCACGAAACCATCGGCCGCCTGATCGCAGACGGCCAGCTCGATAAGGATTATTACGCCGCGGTGGACGATTACAACAGCGCCGTGCTCCACGGCATTGTGAAGATCGCCTCCAAGATGGGCATTTCCACCATACAGTCCTATCAGTCGGCCCAGATTTTCGAGGCGGTGGGCATCAGCCGCGAGGTGATCGATGAATATTTCACCAACACTGTTTCCCGTGTGGGCGGCCTCGATCTCAAGGGAATCGAAGCGCTCGTGGACCACAACCACTCGAATGCCTTCGACCCGCTCGGCCTCGGCCTCGACCAGACGCTCGATTCCATGGGCTATCACAAAGCGCGCGCGGGGAAGGAAGACCATTTATACAATCCGCAGACCATCCATCTGCTGCAGGAAGCTACCCGCCGGGGCGATTATGAGCTCTTCAAGCAGTATACTGCCCTTGTAGACGATGAAACGAGCCCCCACACCCTGCGCGGCCTGCTGGAAATCCAATACAGCAAAAAGCCCATTCCCCTTTCCGAAGTGGAAAGCGTGGATTCCATTGTGAAGCGCTTCAAAACGGGAGCCATGAGCTACGGCTCCATTTCGGAGGAAGCGCACGAGTGCATGGCAAGGGCCATGAACCTGCTCGGCGGCAAATCCAACTCGGGCGAGGGCGGCGAACGCCCGGCCCGCCTCGGGACCGACGCGGGCTCCGCCATCAAGCAGGTGGCTTCCGGCCGCTTCGGCGTAACGAGCGAATACCTGATTTCCGCAGACGAAATCCAGATCAAAATGGCGCAGGGCGCAAAGCCGGGCGAGGGCGGCCATCTGCCCGGGAAAAAGGTGTATCCGTGGATCGCCAAAACGCGGTATGCCACCCCCGGCGTATCCCTCATTTCCCCGCCGCCCCATCACGATATTTATTCGATTGAAGATCTGGCCCAGCTGATTTACGACCTCAAAAACGCCAACCGCAAGGCCCGCATCTCCGTGAAGCTCGTTTCCGAAGCAGGGGTCGGCACCATCGCCTCGGGCGTTGCCAAGGCGGGCGCGCAGGTGGTGCTCATTTCCGGGCACGACGGCGGCACGGGAGCTGCCCCCCGCACCTCCATCCAGAATGCAGGGCTCCCCTGGGAGCTCGGCCTCGCCGAAGCCCACCAGACCCTTATTCAGAACGACCTCCGCTCCCGCGTGGTGCTGGAGGCGGACGGCAAGCTGATGAGCGGGCGGGACGTTGCCATCGCCTGCATGCTCGGCGCGGAGGAATTTGGCTTCGCCACCGCTCCCCTCGTCACGATGGGCTGCGTAATGATGCGCGTATGCAACCTCGATACCTGCCCCGTGGGCATTGCCACCCAGAACCCGGAGCTGCGCAAACGCTTCCGCGGCAAGCCGGAATATGTGGTAAACTTCATGCGTTTCATCGCTGAAGAGCTGCGCGAGCACATGGCAAGGCTCGGCGTGCGCACGGTGGATGAGCTGGTAGGCCGCACCGACCTTTTGAAGGAACGCGAGCATGCCGTCAACGAGCGGGCCGCCACCGTGGACCTCTCCGCCATCCTCGATAACCCTTACGAGAAAAAGAAAGTAAAGCGCCACTTCGACCCGAAGGATGTGTACGATTTCGGGCTTCAGGATACCATCGACCTGAAGGTTCTGGAGAAGAAGTTCAAAGCCTCCCTCGAAACAGGCGAAAAAGCGAGCGTGAGCATCTCCGTCTCCAGTACCGACCGCACCCTCGGCACCATCCTCGGCAGCGATATCACCCGAAAATTCGGCGGTGCCCTGCCGGAGGATACCTTTACCGTCCATTGCACGGGCGGCGGCGGGCAGTCCTTCGGGGCGTTCATCCCGAAGGGGCTCACCCTCGAGCTCACGGGCGATTCGAACGATTATTTCGGCAAGGGCCTTTCGGGCGGCAAGCTGATCGTCCGCCCGCCGGAAAACAGCCCCTTCTCCCATGCGGAAAATATCATCATCGGCAACGTGGCGCTGTACGGCGCCACCTCCGGCAAGGCCTTTGTGGAAGGCACCGCGGGCGAGCGCTTCTGCGTGCGCAATTCGGGCGCTGTGGCGGTGGTGGAAGGCGTGGGCGACCACGGCTGCGAATATATGACGGGCGGCCGCGTAGTCGTTCTCGGGCGCACGGGCAAAAACTTTGCGGCCGGCATGAGCGGCGGCATCGCCTATGTGTGGGACCACCAGCGGGACCTCTACCTCCGCCTCAACAAGGAAATGGTATCCATGGATCCGGTGGCGGAAAAACACGATATCGCCGAGCTGCGCTCCCTGATCGAAGAGCACGTGAAGATGACGGGCTCCGCGCGCGGCGCATACATCCTCGAGCATTTCGATGAGGAGCTTGCGAATTTCAAGAAGATCCTCCCGCACGATTACGACCGGATGCTCCGCACCATCGGAAAATACGAAGAAAAGGGCATGAACCGCGAACAGGCTGAAATTGAAGCGTTTTATGCCAGCACCAATGGAAAGGAGGTCGGCTGATTATGGGCCAGACCGGCGGATTTCTGAAATACAACCGCGAAAACAATCCCGGAGAATCGCCTGCAAAGCGTATCCGGCACTGGAACGAGTTCCACCGCGAGCTTTCCCTCGAGGCGCGCAAGGCCCAGGGGGCCCGCTGCATGGAATGCGGCGTGCCGTACTGCCAGTCGGGCGCGATGCTCGGCGGCATGGTTTCGGGCTGCCCGCTGCACAACCTGATTCCGGAATGGAACGACCTCGTTTACACCGGCAACCTGGATCTTGCCCTGCAGCGGCTCTGCAAAACCAATAACTTTCCAGAATTTACCGGGCGGGTATGCCCCGCTCCCTGCGAAGCGGCCTGCACCTGCGGGCTGAACGGCGCCCCGGTCACCATCAAGGAAAACGAGCTCGGCATCATGGAAGACGCCTTCCGGGAGGGCCGCATGAAGCCGAATCCCCCGAAGGTCCGCACGGGCAAAAAAATCGCCGTGGTCGGCTCCGGCCCCGCGGGCCTCGCCTGCGCGGACCAGCTCAACCACCGCGGGCACAGCGTGACCGTGTTTGAGCGGGACGACCGGCCCGGCGGCCTGCTCATGTACGGCATCCCCAACATGAAGCTGGAAAAGCATATTGTGGAGAGGCGCGTACAGCTCATGCGCGATGAAGGGGTCGGCTTCGTCCTTGGCGTAGACGTGGGGAAAGACAAAACGCCGCAGGAGCTGCTGCACGAATTCGATGCGGTTGTGCTCTGCTGCGGTGCGCGCAATTCGCGCGACCTGAAGGTCGCCGGACGGGATGCGAAGGGCGTATATTTTGCGGTGGACTTTCTCACCGCCAACACAAAAAGCCTGCTCGATTCGGAATTTAAGGATAAAAAATATATCGATCCTAGAGGGAAGCGGGTTGTGATCGTCGGCGGCGGCGATACCGGAAACGACTGCGTTGCCACCTGCATCCGCCACGGGTGCCGGTCGGTGCTCCAGCTCGAAATGATGCCAAAGGCGCCCGATTCACGCGCCGAGGATAACCCCTGGCCCGAATGGCCGAAGATCAGCAAAACGGATTACGGCCAGGAGGAAGCCATTGAGGTGTTTGGGAGCGATCCCCGCCTGTATTCCACCACGGCCACGGAGCTCATCACGGATGAAAACAAAAACCTCACCGCCGTAAAAACAGTGAAGCTCGGGGACGGCCTAAAACCCCTGCCCGGCACGGAGCAAACGCTCGAATGCGATCTCCTCATCATTGCCGCGGGATTCCTCGGCTGCGAGGACTATGTTCCGAAGGCGTTCGGCGCGGAGCTTACCCCCCGCACCGTCATCCGCACGGAGCCGGGAAAATATGCGACGAATGTTCCAAAAGTCTTTTGCGCCGGCGATATGCGCCGTGGGCAGTCCCTCGTGGTCTCAGCCATTGCAGAAGGGCGCGGTGCGGCGCGCGAGGTGGACGAGAGCCTGATGGGATACGTGGGTCTGCCATAATTTCCTGCCTTGTGCACAGAAGCAGGCGCGGGAAGCCGAAAGGCTTTGCCCGCGCCTGCTTTCTTTTTCCTGTCGCCCAATGATATGTTTTGTGATATAATAACCGCAATGGGAGGTTTTTGCCCGTGTGGCATTTTGTAAAGCATTTTAAAACCATCACCCGGCACCGGCACCTCGTGATGCGGCACTGCCGGCGCGCGGGGATCTTCTGGCAGGGCTGCCGGCACGACCTTTCCAAATACAGCCCGTCTGAATTCCTCGCGGGGGCGAAATATTACCAGGGGCACCGCAGCCCGAACGAGCGGGAACGGGAGCTTTTTGGCTATTCCGCCGCCTGGCTGCACCATAAGGGCCGGAACAAGCACCACTTCGAATACTGGACCGATTATAACCCCGAAACCAAAACGATGTCTCCTGTAAAAATGCCTTTGCGCTATCTCGTCGAAATGTTCTGCGACCGCGTGGCGGCGAGCAAAATTTACTTTGGGCCGGATTATACCGACCGCGCCCCTCTCGATTATTTTCTAACATCCAAAGTCACGCGCGTTATCCATCCGGAAACGTCCGGCCAGCTCGAGCATCTGCTCACCTTGCTTGCGAATGAGGGCGAGGCCGCCGCTTTTGCTGCTATCCGCGCCCTCCTGCGGGAAGAGCGGATTGAACAGAAATGATTTTTAATGGAAACAAAACACCCCCACCAGGAAAAGCCAAAGCCGGCTAATCCCGGTGGGGGTTTGTTTGTGTCAAAGTATCAAACAATGGGTCAGATCTCGTTTACCTCGGGTTCGCCGCGCGGGCAGGGCTCGAGGATCGCTTCGATAGCCGGAACCTTTTTCTTCTTCCACTGCAGCACGCTCACAGCAACCAGAAGGCCGAGGCAGACAAGCGAGAGGAAAAGGCCGGGAATGAAGCCTGCCGGCACATAGCTGAAGGTGATCTCGTGCTGGCCGGCGTCCAGGTCGATGGAAATCAGCGCATCCTGAATGGGCTTTATGGGAACGGTCTTGCCGTCTACCTTCACCTTCCAGCCCGATTCATACGGAATGGAGGTATACAGCACGCCTTTTTCCGAAACGTTGACCGTGCCTGTGAGCTTCGTGGAGCTGTAATCGGTGATATTGAGCCCGTTCGCGCTGAGGATACCGTAAGCTTCGTCCATCACATTGGAATTCGAGCCGTACACATACACGGTAAAGGAGCCCTGAGAAGCCGCTTCGGTGCTGAAGGTGATGGTAACCGTATCGCCCGCGTTGCAGTAGCCGATCTCCTGCACATAGGAATAGCGGCAGTCGAACGAACCTTTTGAAGCACCGTTGACACTCGCGGTATAATTCTTCACCTTGCCCGAATTGAAGTAAACATATACCGACTGCGCCTTATCCACCGTGAAGCTGAGTTCGCCGGTGGCCGCGGTGGAAGCATTGTTCTGCGAGTAATTATAAAACGACCCGTTTGCATCCGCCGAAACGTTCATATTGGTGTAATTAGAGCCGGTAGGCAGAATCTGAGTCATCACATCGTCCGCAAGGCCGGTGGCTTTTTTGATAAAATCGTTCTGTACCTCGAACGGATTGGAGGAGGTGGTGTCCCACAGGCGGACGGCGCTGTCCACCATGAAGCCGGCCGGGAGGCTGTATTCATAGCGGTATGCGTTGGTTGCACCGTCGGAAGCAAAGGAGGTGAGATATTCGCTGTCTGTCGTGCCGTCTTTGTTGACGATGTATTTGATTCCCAGCATGGAATTTGTGACCGGCGAAGTGAGGTGATAGGTGTACCGGTTGCTGGCGGGCGTGCCCGCGATACCGAGCTTATTGAGCAGCGTGGTCACATTCTTGTTGGCCGAAGAGGAGAACTGCGATACGCCCCGGTAGGTATAGAGAGCCGGGTCGTTGATGGTATAGGTAGAGGATTTCTCGATGCGGTAGAAGCTGCCGTCCCTCTCCGCAATCTGCCCGAGCACGTTTTCCATGGATTCCACGTTGGTCCGGTACCCGGAGCGGGAGGAAAACGCATCCTTTTTGCCGCCGTCTTCCTTCAGGCTGTTCTGCGTGGCGATCACGCCTTCGGAAAGCACCAGGAGCGCCACGAGGCCGAGCATAGCCGCGCGGTTCAGGTTCTTCGTCTTATAAAGGATGAGCACCGTGCAGAAGAGAATGAGGAAGATCATGCTCACATACACGATGGAAGAATCGAGGGTATCCGCACAGATTTTATTCACGAGGAGCAGGTAAAGCACCCCGCCGATGAGCACGGCGGAAATCTGCTTCACACTGATATCGTCCAGATAATGGAACGCCCTGTAGGCGAGCGCCACGATCAGGAAGGAAAACACGAAGGAGAACCGGAAGGGCAGTTCGTTCGGGAAATGGAAGCCGTGCCAGGCGAAGTCCAGATAATTGTTATTGAAGCTGAGGATCAGGAAGGCCGCCAGCGCGAGGTTCACGCATTTTTCCTTGAGGCGGATCCTCTTGTTCATCAGGAAAAGGATAAACATGATAACCGAGAAAAGGCCGCAGTAAATGTTCGCAATGCCGCCGCGGAAGGTATATTTCGTGTCGGTCAGCATGTTGTTGAAAATATCGAGGACCGGCCGGTAGAATTCCATCTCCTTGGGCGCCGTGTTGGTGGCCGCGTAGCTCAGCTGGAGCGCGTTCCACGTGGGCAGGATGATGACGCACGCGATCCCTACGCCGATAAGCGAAAAGAGCAGCACCCGCCCGGTGGTTTTGAGCAGCGCCTTGTAATCAAAGGCCGAATAGCGCGTGAGATAGGCCACGATATAATACAGCGCTACAAAAATACAGATGAACACACCGATATAATAGTTGCTGATGAGCGCAAGCGCGAGAGAAATGGTGAAGAGCTTGTATTTTCCCTCATCGATCAGCTTGTTGAGGCCTAATATAATCAGCGGCAGGAGCGCCACACAATCGAGCCACATCACGCACCAGTAATACCCGAGGGAGTAGGCGCAGAGGGCATAGAGCACCGAAAAAATGGTGATGCTGATATCGTTGCGGTGATAGGTGGAGCGCAGGAAGATCGCAAAGAACATGCCGGCGCACGCGATCTTGATGATAACGGAATACCCGAGGAACTCCACGAGGTAATCGGACGGGCACAAAACGGAAAGCAGATTCAGCGGGCTTGCCGCGTAATAGGCAATCAGAGCAACGAAGTTCGTGCCGAGGCCGGTGTTCCAGGAGTAAAACAGGCTGTCGAAATGGGTCAGCTTTTCATGCAGCTCGTTGAAGAAGGGGAAGTATTGGTGCCACATGTCCACAACCAGAACCTGCTGGTCGCCGAACGGGTAAATTCCCTGCCCCTCCCCCGAACCGACCGTCATAAAACGGATGAGCATGAGAACCGCCGGAATCAGGAAGGCCAGAAGGATATAGAGGTTATGCCGGAAAAAGCCCTTCTGCTGCAAGTCTGAGTCAGCGGGCCGGGGCTGCGGGTGCTGCGGCCTTTTTTTCCTTTTAGACATCTTTACTTTCTCCTTTGCTGGTTTTATTGGTGAACACTAAAAACTTACTGATGAAGTAATTGAGAATGAGTACAAACACGCTCGAAAGGATTTTGGAAACCATTTTGCCCATGAGCGCGAATTTCGTAACGGTGATGAAAATGAACGCCTGGCTGAGGGCGAAGCCGCCGAGCCGCCCCAGGGTAAAAATGCCGAATTCCTTCATGACCGTGCCGAAGCCGCCGGTGCGGCTCTCGAACACATACAGCTTATTGGTAACGAAAGCAAACAGGATCGCGATGATATTGGAAATGACGTTGCCGATCATTTCAATAGACACCGCCGAAGCCGGCACGCCGAGCGATACCATCCAGGCGGCAAAGCCGTCGAATGCGCCGCGCAGGGGAAATACCACGATCCAGTAAACGATATAGTCCACAAGCGTGGTGCATACGCCGATGAACAGGTAGCTCACCGTTTCATAATTGATGAGCGTTTCTTTGATTCCCTTCGGAAGCGGGAATAGGCGGCCGATGCGGACCAGCCATTCGATAAAACGGGCATATAAGCCGCTGCGTTCAGTCGTTTCAGCCATTCTCAGCTTCCTCCGTCTTTTTTCGTTCGATATTGGTGCGGCGCGTAATAAAAATAGGGCGCCGCTTGGTTTCCATATACATCCGTGCAATGTATTCGCCCAAAATTCCGCAGAACAGGATCGTGATGCCGCCGATAAACAGGATGATAATAATCGTGGAGGCATAGCCGGGAACATTGTTCTTCGTAACCAGGTTTTTGATGAGCTCTATCATGAGATAAATAAACGCGGAAACGGATATGGCCACGCCGCACACCGTTGCGAGGCGCAGGGGCACCGTGGTAAACGCGGTGATGCCGCTGATGGCGTATTTGAGGAGCGACCAGAACGACCATTTTGTTTCGCCTGCAATGCGCTCGATGTTCTTGAATTCGATCCACTTCGTTTTAAAGCCGACCCAGGAGAAAATCCCCTTCGAAAACCGCTGCACCTCCGGCAGCTCCAGAATGGCGTCTACCATCGCGCGGTTCATCATGCGGAAATCCACCGCGCCGTCCACGATCTCCACCTCGCTCATCCTGTTGATGAGCCTGTAAAAGGCGCGGGCGAACCAGCTCCGGATCTTCGGCTCCCCCTCCCGGCTGACGCGCCGGGCCGAGCAGGTATCATACCCTTCTTCGTCGATTGCTTTGATCATTTCGGGGATCAGTTCGGGCGGATGCTGCAAATCGGCGTCAATAATCACCGCCAGGTCCCCGGTGGTCGCCTTCAGACCCGCATACATGGCGGATTCCTTGCCGAAATTCCTTGAAAAGGAAATATACTTTACGCGCTTGTCCTTTTCCGCAAGGCGTTCCATGATGGAAAGCGTTTCATCCCGGCTGCCGTCGTCCACGAGATAAAAAGTAAAATCATAGCCCGCGATCTCCCCCACGACCTGCGATACCTTCTCATGGAACATTTCGAGCATTTCCGCTTCGTTATAGCACGGAACCACGATATCGACCGTTCTCATTGCTCTTTCCCTGCCCTTTCAGAATGCGCTGCGTTATTCCGCGGCTGTAGAACCTTGTGTTGTGGTTTCATCCGGAGGACCAATGAAATCTCCGAAAATGAATTCCTGCATCTGCTTGATATTGGCGGGCATATCCGCCACCAGCAGCGCCATCCCCCGGATCTTCTGCCCTTGATAAGTCCCCGCGGCGGGCACCACCATCTCCTGCGTGTCGTAGGAAAGGAAGGTGGAGGCGTCCATAGCAAAGGTGAGGATTTCCGATTTTGAAAGGTTCGTGGTAACCAGCGGCAGGATATCGTACATGAGCGAGATGATATCTCCCGCGCTCATCTTCTTCGCCTTGCGCTGGATGGCATTCAGCACCTCTCGCTGGCGGCCGGTACGGTTGATATCCGTATCAATCTTGCGGATACGGGCATAGGAAAGCGCCCTCGAGCCGGTGAGGTGGTAGGTTCCGGCGCCGGTGGTGTAGCCGAGGTAGGTGGCCTCTTTTTCGGAGAGAGCGATATCTACCCCGCCGATGCGGTCGATGATTCCCTGGAAGGAGGAAAAGTCTACGGAAATGTACTTGTCCACCTTCAGGCGGAGGTTCTGCTCAATGGTATCGAGCAGGAGCTTCGGCCCGCCATAGGAATGGGAATGGTTGATGCGGGTGGAATCCCGCCCGGGAATGTTCACATACAGGTCGCGCCCGATGGAGGTCATTTTCACCGTTTTCCTGGCGTTGTCCACTGTGAGGAGAATCATAACGTCTGAAAGGCCGTTGACCTGCTGGTTTCTGCGGTCGCTGCCGATAAGCAGGATGGTGGTGATATCCCCCTGCGAGCCGTTTCGGATGGGAATATTGCTGCCGTCCAGAATCACATCGCTTCCTTCCGGATAATCCGGCTGGTCCTCTTCGGGCTCGATCACGGTGTTATCGTAAACATAATCGTCCACATGATTGATGCGGCCAAGCAGGTAATTGATGGCGAAGAGGCCCGTGCCGCCCATGACGAGAATCAGGCACAGCACGGAAATCGCAATGATTTTGAGCGTTCTGTGCTTGCCCTTCTTTTTTTTCTTCGGTTTCTTATCGGAATAGATGATTTTCGGTTCTTCCACGATACACATCTCCCTTTTTTACAAAACAAACCCCGGCCATGAAAAGGGCCGGAAGATACGATTTTTCCTTGAACCATGCAATCAGGAATCTTTTCTATCATTTATGGCAGAGATTTCATGGCACCATGCCGCTCAACCGCCGGGAACGGGCAATGATATCATTCTCGCTCCGCGTTCATGATGAATAACCGCAATGCGGTTATTATTTCTGCCTCTTGCCCTCACCGGCTCGCCGCGTGTCGCGGCAACCGCCGGGAACGGGCAATGATATCATTCTCGCTCCGCGTTCATGATGAATAACCGCAATGCGGTTATTATTTCTGCCTCTTGCCCTCACCGGCTCGCCGCGTGTCGCGGCAACCGCCGGGAACGGGCAATGATATCATTCTCGCTCCGCGTTCATGATGAATAACCGCAATGCGGTTATTATTTCTGCCTCTTGCCCTCACCGGCTCGCCGCGTGTCGCGGCAACCGCCGGGAACGGGCAATTATATCATTCACGCTCCGCGTTCATGATATAATAACCGTATTGCAGATATTATATCACTTTCTATGCGTTTTCTCAATCTAAAAATATTCCGCCGAAACGAAGCAGGCCGCTTCCCGATTTTGCCGGGAAGCGGCCTTCCTGCCCGGCAGGAGCCGGGCCCTTATTCTTCTTTCAGCTGCTATATTCCGTCCTGATCGGTGGGCTCTGCGCGCGCCGGGCCGGGCGGCGTATGCATTTTTTCCGGCGCTTCCTTCGGCGGCTTCGCGCCTTCATGGTACCCTCTGCCGGTAAAGACGGTCAGCAGGGTCAGCCAGAATATTTTAAAATCCAGCCCGAAGCTGAGATGAGATGCATAATATCCATCGAATTCAGCCTTTTTCCGCACCGAGATCACATCGCGCCCATTCACCTGCGCCCAGCCCGAAATGCCGGGGCGGATGGAATAAGCGCCGTTTTTCATGCGGAGGTCGTTGAGCTCATATTCCGCCGGGATTACCGGGCGGGGTCCGATAAAGCTCATATCCCCTCTGAGAATGTTGAAAAACTGCATGGTTTCGTCGATCGAAAGGCGGCGGATGATCCGGCCCACGCGGGTGATATAGCGGTCGGCGTCCATCTGGTTGGTGGAGCAGACCGGCGCGTCCGTCCGCATGGTGCGGAATTTATAACAGAAAAAAATCTTTTCATTCCGGCCCACCCGCTCCTGCTTATAAACCGCGGGCCCCTTGGAATCGATTTTGATGAGAAGCGCCACAAGCAGCAGAAACGGCCAGAAGACCAGAATGGCCAGCGCCGAAAAAATCACGTCCAACGCGCGTTTGACGATCCGGTATGCCAATCCACACACATCCTTCGGAAATCACAATTCGGCATAAAATTTCCTCTTCACACAAAAAGCAACCTCATTATAATGGCTGGCCTGTATTTTGTCAAAGGGGAAAAACATATCAAATATCCCGCTCCGGCGCCCGTTATTTGGTCGATTTACACACCAGCCTCAATTGATGAACGCATCGTGGATGGCGGTAACGGCCTTCGCCCCGTCTTCCCGGCTGATGAGCACGGAAATTTTGATTTCGCTCGTGGAAATCATCTGGATGTTCACATCCGCATCGAACAGCGCCTCGAACATGGTGGCGGCAACGCCCGGATGCGTTTCCATGCCGCTGCCGACGATAGACACCTTCGAAACGCCCATATCGCACATCACCTTCTGCCCGCCCACCACGGGGAGCATCTCGTTGAGGCAGGCGACTGCATCCTCAGCATGATCCTCTGCCACGGTGAAGCTGATATCCTTCGTGCCGTCGCGGCCGACCGACTGGAGGATAATATCCACGTTGATTTTCTTGTTCGCAAGCGCCGAGAAAAGCTTGAACGCCATGCCGGGCGTGTCTTTTAATCCGATAATTGAGATTCGCGCAACGTCGTCATCCTTTGCGACGCCCTTAATCAGCATTTTTTCCACCTTAACTACCTCCTTGACCTTCGTTCCGGGTACCCGCTGGATGCTGGACAGCACCTCGAGGTTCACATTGTATTTTTTAGACATTTCCACCGAACGGTTATGCAGCACCTGCGCGCCGAGCGTGGCAAGCTCCAGCATTTCATCATAAGAAATTTCTTCGAGCTTTTTCGCGTTTTTTACGATGCGGGGATCGGCGGTATACACGCCGTCCACATCCGTGTAAATCTGGCAGCAGTCCGCCCCGAGGGAGGCGGCGATTGCCACGGCGCTCGTATCCGACCCGCCGCGGCCGAGGGTCGTGATATCGTCAAACTTGTTGATTCCCTGGAATCCGGCAACGACCACCACATTCTTTTTATCCAGCTCGCGCTGGAGGCGGTCTGTATCCATCTTTTTAATGCGCGCGCTG
The DNA here is from genome assembly GCA_958436475.1 of uncultured Clostridia bacterium. GTDB lineage: Bacteria > Bacillota > Clostridia > Oscillospirales > Acutalibacteraceae > CAUBKG01. Next base: position 5,841 of record CAUBKG010000007.1, on the reverse strand, counting down.
CCATAGGCGGAAGAGGTGTTGACGCCCGCCTGCCAGCCCAAAAGCGAAACCGCCGGCACGCCCAGCTTTTCGAGCGCCATGGCAAGGAGCGAGATGGAGATCTGCTCGCCGGAAGAAAGGAGCATATCCATTTCCCGCCTGGATGCTTTCGGGTTGATTTCCTTTGCTTTCTGGATCAGGTCGTCGGTCGTGTCGCCCTGGGCGGAAACCACCACCACCACCTGGTTGCCGGCTTCATACGCATCCTTGACGATACCGGCCACATTCATCACACGTTCGGCGTTGGCAACGGAGGTGCCGCCGAATTTCTGCACGATCAGAGACATATTGTTTCCTCCAAATATATGATAAAGCCGGCCCGGCGTTTTCCGGACGGGCGCCTGGGATCAAAACGTTCAGCAATCGGCTATGCGGAGCGCGTTTTCCACCCGGATGGTTTCCCCGAGGCGGCAGAGGTCGCGGCGGAACTGCCAGAGGGGCATTTCCCCCGTGACGAACGCGAACTCGTTTTCAGGTGCTCCCTCGCGGGTGATGAACCGGGCGGAGGGGAACGCCTCGCGCACCTGCCGCTCATAGCTGCCTTCGAGGGCGGCCGCCCGCACATACATACCGGAAATGGAATTTTCGTATTCCTCGATGTAGCCCGGCGCACTGTCTTCCCAGTAAATACTCTTGCTGGAGTTCAGGTGGCGGACGGCGTCGATCACATCGGCCACCACGGCGCTTGCGGTCGGGAGCTTGCCCGCGCCCTTGCCGTAAAACACCACGTCGCCGATGGCGTCGCCCCGAACCATGATGCCGTTAAACACATCGTCCACCGTGCAAAGCTGGCTGCTGCCGGGGATCAGCGCGGGCGTTACATAAATGGAAAGCTTGCCGCTTTCGAGCTTCTTCACCGTGCCGATCAGCTTGATCGCCCCACCCCACGCCGCCGCATAGGCAACGTCTGCACTCTGGATTTTGCGGATGCCTTCGGTTTTCACCTGCTCCGGATACACGTGCCGGCCGAATGCCAAGGACGCGAGGATGCAGATTTTGCGGCAGGCGTCGTGGCCGTCCACATCGGCGGAGGGGTCGCGCTCCGCATACCCCAGCTTCTGGGCGAGGGAGAGAGCGTCTTCAAAGCTCATATTTTCATGGATCATTTTGGTGAGGATAAAATTGGTGGTGCCGTTTAAAATGCCCACGATCTCATCGATATCGTTTGCCGCGAGGCACTGGTGCAGCGGGCGGATGATCGGGATGCCGCCGCCCACGCTCGCTTCAAAGAGGAAATTGCAGCCCTTGTCCCTCGCGATGGCGAGCAGCTCCTGGCCCTTGGCCGCCACCAGCTCCTTGTTGGAGGTGACCACGCTTTTGCCTTTTTCGAGGCAGGCCTTCACGTAATCATACGCCGGATGGAGCCCGCCCATGACTTCCACCACCACGCGGATATCCCCGTCGTTCAAAATATCGTCGAACGATTTGGTGAAACGATCTTGATAGGGGCTGTCGGGGAAATCGCGCAGGTCGAGGATGCGTGTGATCTCCACCGGGCCGCCGCATTTTTTCACGAGACTCTCGTGATTTTTATAAAAGACTTCCACGGTGCCGGAGCCGACCACACCGTAGCCCATAACTGCAACAGATACCATTTTCATTCTTCTCCTCGCTGCCGCTGCGAATGCTGTTTTCTCCGCGCCCTGCGGCTGGATTTGGGGCGGAACGATTCCCGCGGCCGCGGCAGCGCCGCAGGCGGGGGTTATATCGTTTTATTCTGCCGAAACCTGCTGGATCGACCGCACGCCCTCGAGCGCCTGCAGGCTGTTCATGAGCTCATCGAGCCTCACGCCGCCGTCTGCCCGGGCGGACACGGAAACCGGTGCGCAGCCTCCCGCGGGGATGCTCTGGTTGAGCGTGAGGATGTTCGCCCCCGCGCGATACAGCGCGGCGATAAGCGCCGAAAGCACGCCGGGCCGGTCTTCGAGCAGAAGCTGGAGGTTCAGAATACGCCCTCCGGCCGATTCGTTGTAAACAAAGACGCTGTCTTTATACTTATAAAATGCGCCGCGGGATATCCCGCACATGCGGGCCGCTTCGGCGACCGATTTTGCCTGCCCCTCTGCAAGAAGCTGTTTCGCCCGGATCACCTGGCTGAACACGCCCGGAAGGGCCGAGCTTTCCACCAGAAACATCGGGGAGCCGTTCGCCATGATTGTTCACCGCCTGTGCACTCGTGTTTTCGATACCAGTACACTATAACATCCACACTGCAAAAAAACAACCCCCTGCCCGGGCAAAATCTTTTCCGGGCTTTCCCGCTTTCTTTGGGCAGTCTGACGGGAACGCGGAAAAAGGGAACTTTTCTTCCCCGTTTCTGAATAAAGGAGCCGCGCCCGACGGTATACTTTATTGTGAATGCTTTTCCCGAAAGGAGGGGTTTTTCGGTTGACCTATGATAAAAAAAGGAATTTCATCGTGAGCGCCCTGTTTTATGCGTTGCTCCTGCTGCTCATTTACTGCGCCTTCCGCTACCTGCTCGTTTGGTTCATGCCCTTCCTCATCGGCCTTCTGGTAGCGGTATGCCTGCAACGGCCGGCCAACTGGCTGTACAAAAAGACAAAAATCCCGCAGAAATTTCTCGCGGCGGCACTCGTATTTATTTGTCTCGGCCTTCTAGGCCTCATCCTCTGGCAGATCGGGTTTTATCTCGTGAACCAGGTAAGCGGCCTTGCGGATCTCATCCCGGTGGTTATGAACGAGCTGCCCGAAATCATGAATAACATTACCAATCGGTTCTCCCATCTCATCATGTCGCTGCCCGGGAACCTCGATCTCTCGGTCAACACGCTGACGCAGTCCGCCCTTCAGGCGGTGCAGAACATTGCCTCGTCCTTCTCCCAATCGGCCGGGTCCTGGGCGATAAACGTCATGAAAAACGTGCCGAGCATCATGGTATCCTTTGTTATCACCATCATCTCCTGCTGCTTTATCAGCGTGGATTACGACAACATCGTCATCTTCATTAAAAAGCAGCTCAGCCCCAAGGTGAAAAACCTGATGGTATCCATCAAAAACACCTTCCTTCGAAACACCCTCCGGATGCTCCGCGCCTACCTGCTCATCATGTTTATCACCTTTGTGGAGCTCGCAATAGGCCTGAGCCTTCTGCGTGTCAATTATTCCGTAATCCTCGCCGCCATCATCTGTGTGGTGGATATCCTTCCCGTGCTCGGCACCGGCACCGTGCTCATCCCCTGGGCGGTGATCGCCTTTCTGCTCGGAAACACATACCTTGCCGTCGGCATCGCCGTGCTGTATGCCATCATCGCCGTGGTACGAAACATCATCGAACCGAAAATCGTGGGCAAGCAGATCGGCCTGCACCCGATCGTCACCCTAATCGCCATTTATGTGGGGCTGAAAACTTTCGGGTTCCTCGGTCTGTTCCTCTTCCCCATGACGCTCATCGTCCTCAAGTCGCTCCACGAATCGGGCGAAATCCACATTTGGAACGACTGATTTTTCCCGGCCTCGATGAAAACAAACCAAAATCCGGCACGGCGGTTCTGTATCTGCAGGCGCTGAAGCCACTGCACAGCCGCATGCTGAATTTTTAAGTCCACGGCCAATTTTTTATTGCGAAGCAATAAAAAAATAGCCGCGAATAGGCGGCCGTTTTCCGGCAGAATGGATCAGCGGCTATTTTTTTGCGCATGCGGCGTTTCTTACGCCGCGCGCGGATTTCAAGGCCGTGGGCCGGCAACGGCCCACATGGCCAATTTTTTATTGCGAAGCAATAAAAAAACTCCGCGGGTTCCGAAAAGGCCCGCGGGTTTTTTTCAGCCGTTATGATGCATATACTTCATTTTTGTTGCCATGCCGCCCCGGATGTGCCGTTCGGCCTTGTTTACGTCGAGCACCTGCTTTACCTCACGATACATCTGCGGGTTCAGCTTCCGGAGACGCTCCGAAACGTCTTTATGTACGGTACTTTTGCTGATGCGGAACTTCTTTGCGGCAGCCCGCACCGTCGTCTTGTTTTCGATGATATATTCTCCGAGGGTGATCGCCCTCTCTTCCACCGTTCCCCTCACAGCGCCGCCTCCTCTTTACGTTTCGTTAATTTATATGTGGAGGGCGGCGGCGTTATGCCAGAGGGCAATGCTGCCGCAAGCGCCTGGGTGCCTTTTCTTCGTTTACTTTCCCCCTGCTTTCGGGTATACTGAAAGGGTGCTCTCGGCCTATAAGGGGCAGCGTAATGTTCCGGGGTGCAGGAAAGCCTGCGGTGCCGGAATCCCTGTTCGGTCCACGCAAAAGGCAGGTGCGCTTTTTATCTGCTGAGGGGAAAACATTTCGGGAGAAAGCAAAATGAAAAAACGGAACCGGCTCCGGCTGTGCGGGGCCCTTTTGGCAACGTTTCTGAAAATCGGTGCGTTTACCTTCGGCGGCGGCTATGCCATGATCCCGCTCATCCAAAGGGAAACGATCGAAAAGCATCACTGGATCACAAATGAAGATATTCTGGATATCACCGCGATTGCGGAATCCACCCCCGGACCCATCGCCGTAAACTCGGCCACCTTCATCGGCTATCATATTGCCGGGGTGCCCGGCGCATTCTGTGCGACGCTCGGCGTGGTGCTGCCCTCCTTCCTCATCATTTTGGGCCTCTCCTTTGTGCTGCGGCAGTTTGAAGAGCTCAAATGGGTAACATACGCCTTTATGGGAATCCGCGCGGGCGTTCTGGCGCTCATCGTAAAGGCTCTTTTCACGATGGGAAGCGCCTGCCCGAAAAACACCTTCAGCTACTGCCTGATGGCCGGTGCGTTCGCAGCGGTGGCACTGTTCGGCGCAAATGTGCTGCTCGTCATCGTCTGCTGCGCTCTGTTTGGCATCGCGGCTTCCCTTCTGCCTAAGAATCGGAGGGCGGAAAAATGATTTTTTTCAACCTGTTCCTATCCTTTCTGAAGGTGGGAGCGTTCACCTTTGGCGGCGGTTACGCCATGATCCCCCTCATCGAATCGGAGATCCTTTCCCACGGCTGGATGGAACTCCAGGACTTCGTGAATTTTATCGCCGTAAGCGAGAGCACTCCCGGACCTTTTGCCATCAACATTTCCACCTATGTCGGGGCGGAAACGGGCGGCTTTTGGGGCGCGCTCTGTGCAACCCTCGGCGTGGTGCTGCCTTCCTTCTGCATCATTCTGATCGTGGCGAAATGCTTCGCTGCGTTCCGTTCGAGCCGTATCGTGCAGGGCATGATGACTGGCCTTCGCCCCGCCGTGGTGGGGCTGATCGCTTCCGCTGCGCTTTCGGTGGGAGCCGCTGTGTTTTCCCCTGGGACGTCCGGAATGGACACGGCCTTCTGGTTCACTGCCTGCTTCAGCGCAGCCGTTTTCCTGCTCATGCTCTTGCTGGAACGCAGGAAAATCCACCCCATCGCGATTATTGCACTTTCCGCCCTACTCGGGATCGCCGCCGGAGCCTGCGGCGAACAGTTCCGGCTGCTATGATCGTGCACAGGATACAGGATATAAGAAAAAAGCAGCCGGTCGGCTGCTTTTTTCTTTGCATTCGGGGGCAGACATTAAAGAGAAGCGCTTTCAGCAAGTTGGCCTCGCCATTGTCCCAATTTCAATCCACACCCTCCGCGTGGAGGGTGACAATTGAGTGTTGGCAGGACTTAGTTTTTAATGCATTTCAACCCACACCCTCCGCGTGGAGGGTGACATGATACATACGAAAAGGTGAAGCGTGTATCTCTATTTCAACCCACACCCTCCGCGTGGAGGGTGACCGTTGGTGGGTTTGACGAGTAATGGATTTATAGACATTTCAACCCACACCCTCCGCGTGGAG
>CAUBKG010000006.1 GCA_958436475.1 uncultured Clostridia bacterium | reverse complement strand
CCGATGTACCGCGCGAGCAGGAGGGCCACCAGCACGCGGGCTACCAGCTCGCAGGCGCCCGCCATCATGGGGACAAAGCCATAGCCGATGCCCTGCAGCACGTTCCGGTAAATGAACAGCAAACCCAGCACGAACACAAACCCCGCGATGGTATTGAGATATTGCCTTGCATATTGCATGATTACCGGCTGGTCGCCGCTGAGGAAGAGCTGCACAAAGGCGCCGCCGAAGAAGAGGATGAGCAGGGCGGAGGCCGCGCTGAAGATCATGGAAATCACGACGCACCGGTTCACGCCCGTGCGGATGCGGTCGATGTTCCCCGCGCCGAGGTTCTGGGCGGAATAGGTTGCCATCGTCGCCCCGAAGGTGACAAGGGGCTGATTGGCCAGCTGCTCTACTTTACACGCAGCCGTGTAAGCCGCTACCACCGAGGAGCCGAAGCTGTTGATCGCCCCCTGCAGCACAATGCCGCCGATCGCGGTGATCGAGAACTGGAATGCCATGGGAAGGGAGATTTTCAAATGATTTGCGCACAAGGGCGCGTCCATGCGCCAGTCCTGTTTATGAAAAGCGAGAATTTTATACCGCTTCACCATGTACAGGAGGCAGAGCAGGCCGGAAACGCCCTGGGAAAGGACGGTTGCCACCGCGGCGCCCGCCACGCCCATGGAGAAGTTGAGAATAAAAATGAAATCGAGAACCACATTCAGCACGGAGGAAACGATCAGAAAGTAAAGAGGCGTTTTGCTGTCTCCCAGCGCGCGGAGCACACTCGAAATCATATTGTAAAACATCGGGGCGGCAACGCCCAGAAAAATGATGATGATATAGCGGTAAGAATCCTCAAAAATGTTTTCCGGCGTCTGCATCAGTGCGAGCAGGGGTCTGGTGAACAGGGCGCTCAGAACGGTCAGCACCACGGTGATGCCGGCGCACAGGAGGATCGCCATGGCGGTTGCATGGCGCATGCCGTCCATATCCCCTGCGCCGAAGCGCTGGGCGATGAGCACGGCGAGGCCGCCGGTAAGGCCCATCACGAAGCCGAGCACCAAAAAAGAGAGGGAGCCGGTGGCGCCCACAGCGGCGAGAGCGTCCGGCCCGACATACCGCCCGACGATGATGGTATCCACCATGCTGTAAAACTGCTGGAATATATTGCCGATCAAAAGAGGGATCGAAAACGAAATAATCAGCCGCACAGGGCTGCCCGTGGTCATATCTTTGGTCAAGCGGCAGGCATCCTTTCTTATTGATCGAGATTGTTTTTTTCGCTGTCTTAGAACAAGTTACTGCAATTTTTTCGCAATGTCAAGGATGTTTTGGAGAAAATAAACCGGTAGATTTTTGGCATTCGCGTACCTTCTCAAAAAACATCGGAGCAATAGGAAAAGAAAGGAAAAAGGCGTGCCGCAGGGCTGTTTTCGGGCGGCCTTTTTTCCTGCGGCAGAGGGGAAAGGATGTCGAATCGGGTCGTTTTTCATTGACAAAATCCGATCCTGCTTTTAAAATAAAAAATTAGTGTATACCATAAACCGGTGAAGCGAAGAAAATCGAGGCTGTTTTTTTCGAAAAACGGCGCCGGTTTCCGCAGAGATAAACGCCTTTCGTCCGACCAGAAGAAAAGCTCCGGCCTGCCGGTTCCGGGGCGGTAGAAATGGTAGCAGGACGGTTTCCCGTTTTTCGCGGGGCCCCTTCTTAGAAAAATGGGGCGGAAAGGAAACAATAAAATGAAAAAGCAACAGGATATGGCCCGGAAGAGCGGTGTTTTTGCCGAAGGGCTGGGCTTTTATAAGCTCTTTTGGGTTTTCCTGATCGGCTGTGTGATGGGTGTGGTCATCGAAACGATCTGGTGCCTTGCCACCCGATTCCGTCTGGAAAGCCGCACGGCGCTCATTTACGGCCCCTTTAATCCGGTGTATGGCTTCGGCGCCGTGGTCATCACGTTAGGGCTTTACTGGCTGGCCAAAAAGAACGGCTGGTGGGTATTTGTGGGCAGCGTGTTTTTAGGCGCCGCATTCGAATACCTGTGCAGCGTGGTGCAGGAGCTCATGTTCGGCACGATTTCCTGGGAATACAGCCGGATGCCCCTGAACCTCGAAGGGCGCATCAACTTCTTATATTCGCTTTTTTGGGGTTTTCTCGGCCTTTGGTGGATAAAATGGTGCTATCCGCGCCTGTCTTCCCTGATCGAACGCATTCCCCAGAAGGCCGGCGTACCGCTCACCTGGGTGCTGGTGGTGTTTATGGTGCTCAATATGGCTGTTTCCGGCCTGGCGGTGGCACGCTACACGCAGCGCCATGAGGGGGTTCCAGCGGAGAACGCCGTGAGCGAATTCCTCGATGCGATGTATCCGGACGATCTGCTGCGCATCATATACCCAAACATGATTTTTGCAGACGAAGTAAAGAAATAAGGCGTGGGGGGAATCCCCTTGCGTCCTGAGAAAAGCATAAAAAGGCTCCCCCTCCTGCACGGCCGGAGGGGGAGCCTTTTCCTATGGCGAGGGGCGGCGTAAAATCACTTCTAACGCCCGCTTTCTGCACATAAATTTGTGATACAGTATAAAAGCGTGGTGATCGATTTGAAACGCATACGGAACGTCCCCTGGTTTGCGGTGCTGGCGGTGGTTCTCTCCATCGGCATCGCCGGGAACCTATTCTCGATCGGATTTCGGGCGAACGCGCGAGCCGCCGCCTCCAAACCGATCAAGTGGGTGGAATTCAACGTGACGGCTTCCGCCATGGAAAAGGCCCTGAAGCTGGATACGGAGAGCCGGGACACCGAAACGCATCTCGATTGGGTCGAGCTGCTCTCCTACCTCGGCACCAAATACGGGGGGAATTTCAAAAAGTATAAAGCAAAGGATATGGACGCCGTGGCGCAAAAGCTGCGGGAGGGCTCCACCATGGAACAGCTCACGGAAAAGATGGAGTATTATTCGTATTATCACGAGGCGTATGAAGCGGTGCTCGGCGGCATGGTGGGCGAGTATGAGATACAAACGGAGGATTCCCTGAACGCGGGCAGCGTGGAAATGCAGAAGAAATATGGGCTCAAGGCCTATTCGCCCATTGCCTATGGTTACAGCTTTTCGCATTATGATGATTTCGGCGCATCCCGCTCTTACGGCTTCAAGCGAAACCACCTCGGCAATGACCTTCTCGGCAACATCGGCACGCCCATTGTGGCGGTGGAATCGGGCGTGGTGGAAATGGTGGGCTGGAACCAGTATGGCGGCTGGCGTGTGGGCGTCCGCAGCTTTGACGGCAAGCGGTATTATTATTACGCCCATCTGCGCAAGGACCGCCCCTATCATGCGGATTTAAAAGAGGGGGGGATCGTGCATGCGGGAGACGTGATCGGGTATCTCGGCATGACCGGGTATTCCAGCAAGGAAAATGTGAACGGCATGAATGTGCCGCATCTCCACTTCGGCATGCAGCTCGTGTTCGATGAATCGCAGAAGGAAAGCAACAACGAAATCTGGATCAACGTGTATGAGATCGTCAAGTTTCTGGAACACCATAAGTCCCCCGTTGTCCGCAACGACGAAACAAAGGAATATTTCCGGAAATACCAGTTCACAGACCCGGCGGTGGAAGCGCTTCAGGGAGTGATTCCGCAGTTTCCGAAGCATGAGCCGGATTGAGCCCGCGGTCTTTTGCATAAAAAGGCCGGCCCTCCAGGGGGCGCTGCTATCAGGAAACCGTAGGGGCGGCTATCAGCCGCCCGCAGGCGCTTTCCTATGGCAACGCCGCCCAAGAAGGGCCGGCTGTTTTGTTTTATGTTGTGCTTGGATCAGATAACCAGGGTCACGATCCGCAGCGCAAAGAGAGCGGCGCAGACATACATAACCGGATGGATATCGCGGAACTTTCCGCTGACGAGCTTCAGGATAACCCAGGTCAGCATGCCGAACATGATGCCGTTGGCGATAGAGTACGTGAAGGGCATCATGATGATGGCCATGAAGCCGCCGAGAACGTCTGCCATATCGCCTTCAAACTTCATTTTCAGCACGGAAGACATCATAAGCAGGCCCACGAAGATCAGCGCCGGTGCGGTTGCAAAGGACGGAATCGCCAGGAAGATCGGAGAGAGGAACAGCGCAACCAGGAACAGAATCGCGGTGGTAAGAGCGGTGAGGCCGGTGCGGCCGCCTTCCGCAACACCGGCGGAGCTTTCCACATAGCTGGTAACGGTGGAGGTGCCGAGGCACGCGCCGGCTACGGTGCCGACCGCATCCGCCATCAGGGCGCGGCCCGCGCGGGGAAGGTTGCCCTTTTCATCCAGCATGTCCGCTTTGCTGGCAACGCCGACCAAAGTGCCGACGGTATCGAACAGGTCAACGAACAGGAATGCAAACACGATGGTGGCAAAGTTCAAAGCATTCTGTGCCACATAGGAGAAGTTGAACTTGAAGAAGGTGGGCTCGAGAGAGGGCGGGAGGAAGCTGGAGGCCGAGAAAGACGGGAACACGGAATAAATACCGGCTTCCACGTCGACGGCATACCAGCCGATTGCTTCTGCACCCATGCCGAGTACCCAGGTGATGAGGATGCCCCAGAGGATGGCGCCCTTGATTTTGAAATGATGCATGATTGCAATAATCAGCAGGCCCACCAGAGCGAGGACCATCGGCGCGCTTTTGAAGCTGCCCATTGCCACGAGTGTGGAGCTGTCTCCAACTACAATATCGGCTCCCTGTAAGCCGACAATGGCAATAAACAGGCCGATGCCTGCCGTAATGCCGTATTTGAGGTTGGCGGGAATGGAATTGACCAGCGTCTCACGGAACTTGAAGAGAGACAACAGGATGAAAATGATGCCTTCCACCAGGATGGCGGTCAGCGCGACCTGCCAGGGGTCCTGAATGCCCTGCTTGGCGAGCTCGGAGCAGACGGTGAAGGCAAAGTAGGCGTTGAGGCCCATGCCGGAAGCGAGAGCCACCGGATAGTTGGCGAACACGCCCATGATGATGGTTGCGAACGCGGCGGAAACCGCTGTGGCGGTGAACACCGCACCGGAATCCATGCCTGCGGCCGAGAGCATGCTCGGGTTGACGGCCAGAATGTAGGCCATGGACAGGAAGGTGGTGATACCGGCGATGATTTCCGTTTTCACCGTGGTGCCATGTTCCTTCAGCTTGAAGAAATTACCCAAAGTGAAATCCCCCTTATAAAATTTTTGTTTGTGTCCAAACTGTGAACACGATTTCAATAAAATTTTAACAGACTTTTAACGCGGTGGCAACAGCTTTCTTCAAAAAAAGCCCCTTTTCTCCCAAAATGCAGAGGAATCCTTTCGCTTTTTGCGAAGCCGGCAAAAAAACGTCTTTTTTGATTGACACAGCGTCGGAATCCGGTATAATTTAAAGTGATTTTGGAAAGGGGAGGCAGCAAAATGGCAACAACGCAGGAGTTTATTGAATTTGTGTGCGGGCAGGCAGCCGGTACCGGCTGCGTGCGCTACCGCAAAATGTTTGGCGAGTATATGGTGTATGTGAACGATAAGCCGGTTCTGCTGGTGTGCGACAACACGGTGTATGTAAAAAAGCTCGCGTGCATCGGGGAGCTGATGGCCTCCGCCGAACGGGGCGTTCCCTATGAGGGAGCGAAAGAGCATTATATTCTGGATGTGGAAGACCGGGACTTATGCCGAAGTGTTATTGCGATGTTAGAACCCAACACCCCCCTGCCAAAGAAGCGGAATAAAAAATAGCCGCAAATGAAGCACCATTTTTCGGCGGAGCTGTTTAGCGGCTATTTTTGGGACGCTGCGGTCTCTTTGAGGCCGCGCGCTGAGATGTTACGTCCGTTGCCCGTGCAGCGGGCAACATGGACAATTTTTATAGATTGCCGCAGGCAATCTATAAAAAATAAAAGAACAACCCCTCCGGGAGCTTTCAATGCCCGGAGGGGTTGCTGCTATATGGATTCATCCGGCTTATTCTCCCGGTAATTCCCGAGGAAGGTGAAGCGGGGAAGCTCGTCGCTCAGCGCGCAGAGCAGGTTGACTGTTTTTTCCTCCGCGGCATTGCCGGAAAAGTCGAGATAAAAAAGGTATTCAAAGGGCTTGTCCAGAATGGGGCGGGATTCGATTTTTGTGAGGTTCAGACCCCGCAGGGCGAAACGGGAAAGGATGCGGTAAAGCGAGCCGGTTTCGTGCGGCAGGGAAAAGCAGAGGCTGATTTTATCCGCATCCTTTGGAATGTGCGGCGTTTTGGAAATAGAAATAAAGCGGGTGTAGTTTTCCCGGCTGTTCTGAATGCCTTCTTTTAAAATCGAAAGTCCATACAGCTCTGCCGACTGCCGGGAGGCGATCGCCGCAGCGGCGAGATCGCCTGCCCCCGCAACCGTTTCGGCAGCCACGGCGGTGTTGGCCGATTCCACCGGACGCAGGGCGTTTTGTTCCAGAAAGCCGGAGCACTGGGAAAGCGCCTGTGGGTGGGAATATACGGTTTTAATATCTTCCAGGCGCGCGCCGGGCTGTGCTAAGAGGCAGTGGCTGATGCGCAGCTCCGTGCCCGCGCAGATGGAAAAGCGGTATTTGATGATGAGGTCGTATACCTCGGTGACCGAACCGGCGGAGGAATTTTCCACCGGGATAATGCCGTAATCGGCTTCGCCCGCGTCCACCGCGCGGAACACGTCTTCAAAACGGCGGCGGAACAGAAGCTCGGCCTCCGGGTAAAGCATGCGGCCCGCTTCGCCGGTATAAGAGCCGTCCACCCCGGCGCAGGCAACCCTTCCCCGCGCGGGCGCGGGGCGGGCGGAAAGAGCCGTTTCAATCTGCCGGCGGAGAACCTTGCCGCCGCCGAGCTGGTCGTGCTGGAGCGCGCGGCTCACATCCATGATGGAGGAGTAAAGCAGCTGGGCCGCATCCGCGTATTCACCCGCCTGCTCCGCCACGCGGTTTAAAATTTGACGCTCGCGCTCGGCATGGAACACCGGCAGGTGATGCTCGCGCTTATATTCCGCCACGCGGCGGGAAGCATCCATCCGGCGGAGAAAAAGAGGGAGAAGCTCGCCGTCTATTTCATTGATTTCCTCCCGGATTCGTTCAAGCTCGTTCAATGTTTCCCGCCTCCATCATCAAATCTAAGAGCCCAAGGCACATGGCCGATTCCACCACCGGCAGCGCGCGCAGGGCGATGCAGGGGTCGTGCCGGCCGTGCACGGAGAGCCTTTCCGGCTCGCCTGTCTGCAGGTTTACGCTTTCCTGCTCCCTCGCAATGGAAGCCGTGGGCTTGATGGCGGTGCGCATCACCACCGGCATGGCGTTGGTAATGCCGCCTTGGATGCCGCCGCTGTGATTCGTGCGGGTTTTGATTTCGCCCTGCTCTGAATAAAACGCATCGTTTGCTTTAGAGCCGCGCAGGGCCGTGATGGAAAAGCCCGCGCCGAATTCCACGCCCTTCACGGCGGGGATGCCGAACACGAGGGCGGAAAGCACGTTTTCCACCCCGCTGAACATGGGAGAGCCGAGCCCCGCGGGCAGGCCGGCCGCCGCCGTTTCCAGAATGCCGCCGACGCTGTCTCCCTCCCGCTTTGCTTCGAGGATGAGAGCTCGCATGTCCGGCTCGAGGCCGGGGTTCAGGAGGGGAAAATCCTGCCGTGCGAGGCCTTCCAGAAGGGAAGCGGGGATATCGGCGCCGAAGAGCTCGTCCTGTAAGGGGCCGATGGAGGCGATATGCCCGCCCACCGTTACGCCGTGCCGGGCCAGGATCTGCCGCGCCACCGCACCCGCAAAAACGAGAGGCGCCGTGAGGCGGCCGCTGAAATGGCCGCTGCCGCGCATATCGGCATATCCGTTATAGCGGACAAAGGCGGTGTAATCGGCATGGGAGGGGCGTGGGCAAAGGGCGAGGTTATCATAATCGCCCGAGCGGGTGTTGGTGTTCTGGATGAAGGCGCAAAGGGGCGCGCCGGTAGTCGCGCCGTTTTTCACACCTGAAAGGATGTGCGGCAGGTCGCTTTCCCTGCGGGGGGTGGAGGCTGCATCCCGGCCGGGGGCGCGGCGCTTCATCTGAAAGAGGATGGCATCCTCGTCCAGCCGGACGCCGGCGGGCAGGCCGTCGAGCACCACGCCGATGCCCTCGCCGTGGCTTTCGCCGAATATGGTAAAACGCAGAAGGTTTCCAAAACTAGACGACATGGATATCGCCTCCCAGCTTTTTAAGATCAGAAAAGAACCCGGGGTAGGATTTATGAATGCTGACAGCGTCGGTGATGGTCATATCGCCCGTTATCGTCCCCGCGATGCTGAAGGCCATCACGATGCGGTGGTCGTTATATCCGCGGATTTTTGCGCCGTGCAGGGGCCGACCGCCTCGGATGATGAGGCCGCCGGGCAGCTCTTCAATGTCTGCACCCATGCGGGAAAGTCCTTCCGCACAGGTGCACAGGCGGTCGCTTTCCTTGATGCGCAGGCGTTCGGCTCCCGTGATCCTCGTTTCCCCCGAGGCAAAGGCCGCAGTTACGGCTAAGATGGGAACGAGGTCGGGAATCTGGGCAGCGTTGATTTCGATACCGCGTAGCGGGGAAGGAGGGCAGGAAACGAGGCCGTTTTCCTCTTTCGGCTGCGCGCCGAAGCGATCGAGCAGGGAGAGTATTTCACGGTCGCCCTGAGCGGTGTCCGCACGGAGGCCTTCCACGGAAATATCGTGCCCCATGGCTCCGGCACAGAGGAAGAAAGCGGCCTGGGACCAATCCCCCTCCACGCGGAGGGAATTTGCCCGGTAGCGCTGGCCGCCGGGCACATGCCATCCGTTTTCGGAGGGCTCTGCGGCTACGCCGAAATCCCGCAGCATCCGGAGGGTCATTTCCACATAGCCGGCCGACTGCAAGGGCGAAAGCAGGCGGATTTCACTCTCCCGCTCCAGCAGGGGAAGGGCCAGCAGAAGCCCGGTGATGTACTGCGAGCTTACGTTTCCTTCCAGCTCAAAGAGCCCCGGCGTAAGCTGCCCGCGGATCTCGAGAGGGAGCCCTCCGCCTTCGCTTTCATACGCCACGCCGTGCGCGGGCAGAAGCTGCCGGTAGGCGCCGAGCGGGCGTTCCGGCAGCCTTCCGCTCCCGGTAAAGCCCGCTTCCATGCCGAGGGCGGCGGCCACCGGAATCAAAAACCGGAGGGTAGAGCCCGATTCCCCGCAGTCGAAGAACCCAACGGTCGGCACCGAGCGCGCGCCGGTTATGGATATGCCGCCTTCGGATACCCGCACCTCGGCTCCGAGCCCCTCCGCTGCCTGAAGGGTGGCGCAAAGGTCCTTGGAAAGCTCGCCGAGCCCGGTGAGAAGGCTTGCGCCGTCTGCCAGCGCGGCGCAGAATATGGCGCGGTGCGCGGCGCTTTTGGAGGCGGGAATCATAACCCGGCCGGAAAGCCGGCTTTTTTTTATCTTTACCGATTTCATAGCGCTTCCTTTCCCGCGAGCGGGGCAAAAAAGCCGTGCAGCTCGCCGCAGGGAATGGGGTGGATGAAGCTGTCGCCGATCCGGCGCAGCAGGATGAGGTTCATCTGCGTGCCGTGGCGCTTTTTGTCGAAGCCGATACCATCTACCACGTCCTGAAGCGGGGCGGGGAGCTGATCGGGGAGATGGTATTTTTGCAGGGCCGCGCGGATCTGCTCCGCCGTGCCGGGCGCCGTCAGCCCGTGCGCTTCGGATGCGGCGGTAACGGCCGCCATGCCGATGCCCACCGCTTCGCCGTGTGTGACGCCGGTGAAGTGAAAATACCGTTCGATGGCGTGCCCCATGGAGTGGCCGAAGTTTAAGAGCATGCGTTCGCCCGCCTCGCGCTCATCGTTTTCCACCACGCGGCGCTTGATGTCCACACAGGTGAAAATGAAGTCTTCTAAAAAATCGTGAACATCCTCCCGGAGCAGGCGGCTGAAGAGACCGCCGTCCCGGATACAGCCGTATTTGATGCCTTCGGCCATGCCGTCTGCAAAAATTTCAGGCGGGAGGGTTAAGAGGGTATCCGGGTCGATCAGTACGAGGGAGGGCTGCCAGAAGGAGCCGACGAGGTTTTTGCCGCAGGGAAGGTCCACACCCGTTTTGCCGCCCACGGAGGAATCGATCTGCGCGAGCAGGGTGGTGGGAATCTGCACGAACCGGATGCCGCGCAGATAAATGGAAGCGGCAAAGCCCGCCATATCCCCCGTAACCCCTCCGCCGAGGGCGATTACGATATCCGGGCGGGAAAGGCCCTGTTCCGCGAAGGAATCGAGCATGCCGAGAATTTCATTCATCTGCTTGGAGGCTTCTCCTGCGGGGAAAATGTAAACGCCTGCTTTTATGCCGCTTTGCCGCAGGGAGGCAAGCAGGCGTTCCCCATAGAGGGGGAAAACGTTGCTGTCGGATACGACCACGGCGCGGGAAGCGTTTGTATACCGGCGTATGCGGGTGCCGGATTCCCGGAGAAGCCCTCTGCCGATGAGGATATCGTAGGTCTTGGAAGCGGTAACGGTCATCTGTTTCATGTTTCGTCAGCCCACACTTTCTTTGCGTTCCCGCGCGCTTTTCAGCATGGCGGAAAGGGTTTCGGCATCGTCTGCCTGTATCGCATCCCGAAAGAGCGAAAGGTTTTTGATGAGGATATCCAGCTCCTCGGTAAGCGGGTCCCGGTTTGCAAGGAACAGCTCCGTCCACATAGCCTCGTTGATCCTTGCCACCCGGGAAACGTCCTTATAGCTTCCGGCGCTGAATCCCTCGTGCCTAAGGCAACTGGGGCTGTTCACATAGGCGCAGGCCAGCACGTGGGGCAGCTGGGAGGTGTAGGAAATGATGCGGTCGTGCTCCTTTGCCGTGGTGCGCACCGCCTGCCTGAAGCCGAGCCGGGGAGCGAGGCCCTCCAGCAGCTCCGCCGCAGGCTCCGCGCCCGGCGCGGGAACGAGGAGGAGGCTGGCACCCTGGAACAATCCGGCTTCCGAGTTTTGAAAGCCGCCCGATTCCTTGCCCGCCATGGGGTGAGCTCCCAGAAGCAGAAAGCCGTGTTTTGCCGCAAGGGGGGTAAGCTCGCTCATGACCCGCGCCTGCACGCCGCAGCAGTGGGCCACTACCGTGCCGGGGCGGATATAGGGATGATTTTCCTTTATAAATTGTACTACGTCCCCGGGGCAGAGGGCAAGAAAAATCAGCTCCGCCCGGGCGAGCTCCACGGGCGCGATGCATTCGTCCACCGCGCCGGCGTGCCGCGCAGCGCGTTCCGTCTCTGGGTCGGCATCGAGCCCGAATACGGTGTAGCCGGTGTAAGCTTTCAGCGCCTTTGCGAGCGAGCCGCCGATGAGCCCGAGCCCGATAACGGCGGCTCGGCCCCCGGTCAGCATGAAACGTCCCTCCCGAGGAATTTTGCGGTATTAAAGATGTTTTTGGCGATGGAATCGAACGCGTCCGGCGTGATGGACTGGGCGCCGTCCGAAAGGGCGTGGGCGGGGTCGTTGTGCACTTCAATGATGAGGCCATCCGCTCCGGCGGCGACCGCCGCGAGGGAAAGCGGCTCAATGAGCCAGGGGATGCCCGCCGCATGGCTCGGGTCTACGACCACCGGCAGGTGGGAAAGCTTTTTGAAGACGGGGATGGCGGAGATGTCCAGCGTGTTGCGGGTAAAGCTTTCGAAGGTACGCACGCCGCGCTCGCACAATATGACCTTTTCGTTGCCCTCGCTCATGATATATTCGGCGCTCATGAGGGTTTCCTCGATGGTATTTGCGAGGCCCCGCTTGAGCAGGATCGGCTTATCGAGCTTTCCGAGCTCCTTCAGCAGCTCGAAATTCTGCATGTTGCGGGCGCCGACCTGGATAACGTCCACATGCTCGAAGAGCGGGATGTGTGCCGCGCTCATAATTTCGGTAACGATGGGAAGCCCGGTTTCCTTCTTAGCTTCCAGCAGCAATTCGATGCCGCTGCCGCGCAGGCCCTGGAAGGTGTAAGGCGAGGTGCGGGGCTTGAAGGCGCCGCCGCGCAGGAAGCCCGCGCCCGATTCCTTCACGCGTTTTGCAATGCCGCAGATCTGCTCCTCGCTTTCCACGGAGCAGGGGCCGGCCATGATCTGAAGCGTGCCGCCGCCGATTTTCCGGCCGTCCACGTCGATCACCGTATCGTTCGGGTGAAATTTGCGGTTGGCCTTTTTGTAAGGCTCCTGCACGCGCTTCACGCTTTCCACGATATCGTTCGCGCTGATGTTTTCAATATCGATCACCGAGGTATCGCCCAGCAGGCCGAGAACGGTGGACTGCGTGCCGTGCCAGGCGTTCACGGTAACGCCGTAATTCTGGTTCAGACGGTCGGAGAAATCGTGGATCTGTTTGTCTGTCGTTCCGTTTTTCAGTACAATAATCATAAGATACGCCTCCTAAAATTTGGCATAATAAAAGCGGAGCTCATTGTTATGAGCTCCGCTGCTATTATTCCGCAAACAGTAAACGCTTGGTTACTCATAACACTTTATTCTATTGCATGCAAAAGAGGCCCGGCTAAAAAAGCGAGCAAAAAAGGAGCCGTAATAAAAGTTTTTGCAGCAAATAGAATCCATGTTATCCTCCAAGGGTTTTCTAATCGCTATCATAATGCCGCTGCGCAAAAATGTCAAGAAAAAATTGCGTTGTTTTTGGATTTTTATTGCTCTGCCGCCCTGCGCCCGCACGCCGTGCCGCGAGAAGGCCGGAGGCAAAAGCGCCACAGTTGGATTGCATAGGCGATACCATCAGAATACAATGTGTTTTTCAGTCTTCCGCGAAAAATCTTCGACCTCAAGCGGAAAAATTTTTGTTGCCTTCAAGGCGGCGGAAGCCGCAAGGCCCAGCGCCTTGCTATGACCGGCAACGCCGAAAGCGGCAAAAAGGTTCCGCTTGTGGCGCATCGTACTCGGTTGGTAACGCCTTGGCGGCCTCCAAATGAAAACCGGCGCCGCAAACATCAGCGGCGCCGGATGAATTTATTTTTTGCGTTTTTTATTTTTGCGGGAGCTTTCCGCGGGGGAATAAAGATTCCGCTGAATCTTATTTGCATTGTGCTTTTTGTTATACAAAATGAAGTTTACATAGAAGATTACGCCGATGGCGATCAAAATCAGGATGGAAGGAATAAGATACTTGAGCCATCCCCCTGCGCCGCCGCCTTTGTTGGAAAGGTAGGCGTTGGTTGCGTAATGGGTGCTGCCGTGCTCGTCCGTTACGATGTGGGTGGGAGAAACCGGCATGGTGCGCTCAACGAAAATGGAATCGGTAGGCGGAATTTTTTCCGACTGGCTCGAGGTGGAACGCGGGCGCGTGGTGCTGGATTGGTATTCTTCATCGTCCCGGTCGCCTGGGGAAGAGGTGCTGTGCGGCGTCGTTTTCGGCGGTTTCGTGGCAGGCGGCTCGGTAGCGGGCGGCTCCGTTGCTTCCGGTGTAGGAGGTTCCGTAGGCTTTTTTGTGGGCGGCTCTGTGGGAGGCGCCGGGACCGTGGTGACAACAGGCGTATCACCGCCGCCCTCTTCCTCGCTTTCCGGGGCGGCGAGAACAAACGCGCCGCCGAGGGCCAACAAAAAGACCAATATCAGGGTGCAAAGCTTTACACGATAATTCAAGAGATACACTCCTTACTCCACAAAAAACAAGCCTCTGCATGGAAAGCCGCAGGGGCGGCGCGTGCCTGCTTAATCTTAGTATATTCCCCGAAGGGGGAAACTATCATCCTGCGGGCAAACATAAAATTTTACAGTAACATATAAAATATAAGCCAATCCGACACAAAAAGCAACACCTAAAGTGTGACGATTTTATGAACAAAAAGGGAAAGACTCAATAAGCCTTTCCCCAATAGACCATTTTTTCCGCAGGCTTGCCGCAGCATACGCAGCGGTCCCCGATCGGCTCCTGCTCAAAGGGAATGCAGCGTGAGGAAACCCCCGCGAGCTCTTTGAGCTTTTCCTCGCAGGCGAGGCTCCCGCACCACATAGCCTTGATGAAGCCGGGGCGCGTTTCCGCGCTTTCGATCATCTCATCGAGAGAAGCAACGGAATAGGTCATGGAATCGCGGCGGCTCTGTGCCTTTTGCAGGAGGCTTTCGTGGATATCGTCCAGAATCTGCGGGATGCGGGCTTCGAGCTCGTTCAGCGGAACGATGATCTTTTCGCGGTTATCCCGGCGGACGGCCACGCACTGGTTCTGTTCCATATCGCGCGGGCCGATCTCGATGCGCAGAGGCACGCCCTTCATTTCGTATTCTGCGAATTTCCACCCGGGAGACTGGTCTGAAACGTCGCTTTTCACGCGGCAAACGGAACGCAGGCGCTCTTCCAGCTCCGCCGCCTTTTCGAGCACGCCGGGCTTGTGGGCCGCGATGGGGAGGATCATCACCTGCGTGGGGGCGACGCGCGGCGGAAGAACGAGGCCGCTGTTGTCTCCATGGGTCATGATAACGGCGCCGATGATGCGGGTGGAAATGCCCCACGAGGTCTGGTGGGGATAACGGAGCTTGTTTTCCCGGTCGGTGAACTGGATATCGAAGGCGCGGGCAAAGCCGTCTCCAAAATAGTGGCTCGTGCCGCTCTGGAGCGCCTTGCCGTCGTGCATGAGGGCCTCGATGGTATAGGTGCGCTCCGCGCCGGCGAATTTTTCCTTATCGGTCTTGCGCCCCTTTATCACGGGGATGGCGAGGAAATCCCGGCAGAAATCGGCGTACACATTCAGCATGCGCTCGGTTTCCTCCATGGCTTCCTCCGCAGTCTCGTGGAGGGTGTGGCCCTCCTGCCACAGGAATTCCGTGGTGCGCAGGAAGGGGCGGGTGGTCTTTTCCCAGCGGACCACCGAGCACCACTGGTTATAGAGCTTCGGCAGGTCGCGGTAGGAATGGACGATATCCGCATAATGATCGCAGAAAAGGGTTTCGGAGGTGGGGCGCACGCAAAGGCGCTCCTGGAGCTTTTCACTGCCGCCGTGGGTCACCCAGGCGACCTCCGGGGCAAAGCCCTCCACATGGTCCTTTTCTTTTTCCAGCAGGCTTTCGGGGATGAACATGGGCATCATCACGTTTTCATGCCCCGTTTCCTTGAAGCGGCGGTCGAGCTCCTTCTGGATATTTTCCCAGATAGCGTAGCCGTATGGGCGGAGGATCATGCAGCCCTTCACGCTTCCGTAGCTGACGAGCTCCGCTTTTTTTACAACATCGGTATACCATTTTGCGAAGTCTTCCTCCATGGAGGTAATAGACTCCACCAGTTTCTTTTCAGCCATATCACACAACATCCATTCTGCCGCTGCGCACTGCGGCGTAATTCATACAGGGAGGTCCTGCCCCGTGCGCGGCGGGCTTATTTCGACTTGGTTACCTTGCCGAGAACGACGATCACGGCAAAGATGAGGAGCATCACGAGGAAAATACCGACCATGCCCTTGAGGGTAATCATCAGGGCGTTCGTCAGGTCGGCGGTGAGCAGGGAAAACGACGGTAGCAATGACAGCATAAAACGCTCCTCCTTAAATCATATTCGGCACGAGCGCCAGGATAATGCCGCCCGCTACCACCGATGCGATCTGGCCGGCCACGTTTGCTCCGACCGCGTGCATCAGCAGATGGTTCTGGTTGTCTTCCTTCAGGGCCATCTTCTGGATGACCCGCGCCGACATCGGGAAGGCGGAAATGCCCGCGCCGCCGATCATCGGGTTGATTTTGTTTTTCATAAAGAGGTTCAGGAATTTGGCGAACAGCACGCCGCCGACCGTATCGAACACGAAGGCAAGGAGGCCCAGCCCCATGATAATTAGCGTCTGGAGAGATACGAAGGTTTCGGCCTTCATGGAAACCGCGATGGTGATGCCGAGGAAAATGGTAATGAGATTCGCAAGGGTGGTCTGCGCGGTTTGGGAGAGGCTGTCGAGCTTCAGGCATTCGCGCAGGAGGTTGCCGAACATCAGCATCCCCACGAGGGAAACGGAAGCAGGGGCGATGAAACCGGCAATGAGGGTAACCAGGATCGGGAACAGGATGCGCGTCAGGCGGGAAACCTGCTTCGGGTTATAGGGCATGCGGATGCAGCGCTCTTTTTTTGTGGTAACGAGCTTGATGGCCGCCGGCTGGATAATGGGAACGAGCGCCATGTAAGAATAAGCGGCAACTGCGATCGGCCCGATATACTTTGAATGGAGTACCTGGGAAACCAGGATGGAGGTAGGGCCGTCCGCTGCGCCGATGATTCCGATGGAGGCCGCGTCCACAAAGCTGAAGCCAAAAAGGGTTGCGAGGATGATGGTCAGGAAAATACCGAGCTGCGCCGCCGCGCCGAACAGCAGCATTTTCGGGTTCGAAAGCAGGGGGCCGAAGTCGATCATCGCGCCGATGCCAACGAACAGGAGAAGCGGCATGGCTTCCGACGCTTCAATACCGATATGGAACAGCCACTGCAGAATGCCGTTTGCCGGAATGCTGCCCACCGTTTGGTCCAGCACGCCGGAAAACGGGATATTCACGAGAATCGCGCCGAAGCCCATGGGCATGAGCAGGGCAGGTTCAAAATCCTTTGCGAGGGCGAGATAGATCAGCAGGCCGCCGATGGCGAACATCACGAGCTGCTTCCAGTTTACCGCGAGAAAGCCTTCCACTAGGAAGGCGAATTCGGATAGAAAATCCAAAGCGATACCTCCTCAAAAAATAGCCTGTGCTAAAACCTAATTATACCGTTTACTGTTCCATATTTCAACCAATATCATACACGCGCCGGGCCGAAAGTGTAGGATTACAATAGATGGGTTAAACCAGATAGGGATAAAACTCAAAATGTGAGGCACAGGGTATCACAGACTAGCTAAAGGAAAAAATGCTTTGGATTTGGCGTTGATAATGAATAACGTATAAGTATGTGATACTTGCGCTTTCCAAAATGACAATATATAATTGGTGCAACTGCTGTCCAGACAGAACAATAAATCGGGGATTGAGAGGGATTGAAATGAAATTAAAAGAAATATTTGATAGCGATTTTAGGGGAAATATATACATTGTTCAAAATGGCAAGGTTTTATTTCAAGAAGAAAAAGGGTTTTCGGATTTACCAAATGAAATTCCAAATACAACAGAAACAAAATTTGCGAGTGCCTCGGCCGGAAAAGTGTTTGTTGCGGTAGGAATTTTGCAGTTGATCGAACATGGAAGGATACAATTTGACGATACATTGGGAGAGCTGCTTGATATTCCATTCAATAATATTGATAAGGACGTTACAGTCAAACAGCTTTTAAATCATACGTCAGGAGTTCCAGATTATTTTGATGAAAGCATTATGGACGAATATGAGGAATTGTGGGTAGATTATCCTAATTATAAAATCAGGCATAATAGTGATTTACTTCCACTGTTTATAAATAAACCGATGATGTACCCGAAAGGCGAAAAATTCCAATACAATAACTCCGGGTATGTTTTGCTTGCGTTGATTATAGAAAAGGTTACAGGAATGTACTTTGACCAATACCTTAAAGCGAATATTTTTGATATATGCGGCATGGAATCAACAGGTTACTATGAATTGGATAAGCTGCCGTCTAAATGTGCTAACAACTATATCTATTGTGCTGATACGAAGGAGTATCGCACAAATATTTTCTCGGTTGATGTAAAAGGTACGGGCGCAGGCGGGGCGTTTATTACCGTAAAAGATATTATTGGTTTTTGGACTAATTTACTGGAAGGAAATCTGATCTCAAAATCGTTTGTTTCAGATATGCTTAGTAAACAGAGTGGAGATGGTGCTGACGCAGAAGAAGGGTATTATGGTTATGGTATGTGGATAATTGATAATCCAAATGGCAGAGATTTTTCGTATTTTCAGGGGTGTGATCCGGGAGTAAGTTTTATTTCGGAATACAATCCGAATAATGGGATAATTTCTGTTCTGGTAAGCAACTATGGAGATAATGTTTGGAGAGAAATGCGAAAAATAAGAGAAGTTCTCTACTAAGGAAATGAGATAGATGATTTAATTGTTAAGAAATCGTTTCAAGGACAAGGGTTAGGACAAAAGTTGATATTATGGGAGATGAATCATATAAAAGAACAAGGCTATGATGAAATTATTTTACATGTAGCTGAATGGAATCAGAATGCAGTGAAGTTGTATCTAAAAAAATGGATTTAGTATCATAAAAAAAGAAAGAGTCCGATAGCTTCCGGCTTGTCGGGTTTTTTTATATGGATTAAGAAACTTGGTAAAGAATAATAAAACCTCTGGCCCACAGGGATAACGAGCATCGGATTCTGTCATCCACAATCCCAATCCATTTCCCCCTATAGCGCGGTCTTTACTACTAAAGGTGCGCCTCGGAACAGTTCGTTGAAAGCAACATCAGAGCAAGAAGGTATCCCTATCTGGTTTAACCCATGTTTGACAATCCTACATATCATACACGCGCCGGGCCGAAAGAAAAGAGCCGCAGACAAAAACGCCTGCGGCCCTCCGGGTATCGTACTGTGTTACGCGGCGCGTTCGATAAAGCTTACCAGATCGCCGACAGTTTTGATGTTTTCGATTTCCTCATCGGGAATCTCCACGCTGAATTCGTCTTCCAGCGACATAACCAGATCGACAACGTCGAGGCTGTCTGCACCGAGATCCTCGGCGATGGAAGATTCGAGCGTTACGTTATCCTCTTCCACATCGAGCTGCTGGCAAAGAATTTCCCTTACCTTTTCAAAAACCATACTCCTGACCTCCTTTGCAAATATAGCATTCACAAATAAGCACGGGATTAGACAAAAACCATGGAATGTGCTAATATTGTTCTTGCAATTCACGGATCCGCCCTGGGGCGCAATCCATATAGAATAATATTGCCTGCTTTCCCATTTGTCAACGTTCCGGGAGGATTTTTTTTAAAATTTTCCGCAGTTTCTGGAAAAGCACGGCTTTTTTGAGGTGAAATTTCATGAGCAGAGAGTTCTGCCTGATCGGCCATCCGCTCGGGCATTCCATGTCCGGCTATATCCACGGGGAGCTGTTCCGCCTTTCGGGGAAAGACGCCGCTTACCGCCTGTGGGACATTGCGCCGGAGGAGCTTCCCCTGAAACGGGACGAGCTTCGCCGCCTCAGCGGCTTTAACGTCACGATCCCACATAAGATCGAGGTGATCGGCCTGCTCGACCGGCTGGACAGCAAGGCTGAGCTCTACCATTCGGTCAACACCGTGAAGTGCGGGGAAGAATGTGTTGGTTTTAACACGGATGCCAACGGCTTCCTCCGCGCGCTGGAAGCGGCCGGGACGCCGCTCGGCGGGCACGTGGTGCTGTGCGGCGCGGGCGGCGTTGCCCGCATGATGGCCTTCGAAGCGGCTCTGGCAGGGTCGGAGCTCACCCTTGCCGTGCGGGAAGCGGATATTCCCGCGGCGCAGGAGCTGTGCCGGGAAATTTCCGAAAGGCTGGGGCGGGAACCGAATATCTGCCTCTTGGATAAAGTGGGAGGCGCCATCGACCTGCTCATAAACGCGACGCCGGTGGGCATGTATCCGAACAGCGGGGCCATGCCGGTGGCGGAAGCGGCTCTGGAAAACTGCCGCGCAGTGTTCGATGCCATTTACAACCCGGAAGAAACCCTTTTGATGCAAACAGCCCGGCGGCTGGGGGCAAGGGCTTCCGGAGGTATGACCATGTTAGTCTGGCAGGCGGTGGTGGCGCACGAGATATGGGACGGCGTTTCCTACCGCGCGGAAGAGGTGGAAGCCCTCGTCGGCCGGACGAATGAGGAAATGCGGCGCAGGTGCGGCCGCTCCTAGCCACATTTCGATACATTATTATAGGAGGAAACGGGACGTTTATGCAGAATCTGGTGTTGTGCGGCTTTATGGGAAGCGGGAAGTCTACAGTGGGTCCGCTGGTGGCGGCGGCGTCCGGCCGGGAATTCCTCGATATGGACCGTTTTATTGAGCAGAAGGCCGGCAAAAGCATTCCCGCCATCTTTGCGGAAGAGGGGGAAGCGGGCTTCCGGGAGCGGGAGCATGAGGCCTGCTGGGAGCTTGCCGCCCGCACGGGACTCGTGATCGCGAGCGGCGGCGGCGCGCCTACCTTTGCCCGCAATGTGGACGCCATGAAAAGCGACTGTCTCGTGCTGCTGGAGGTGAGCCTCGAAAACGTCCTGCGCCGCACGGGGCAGGAGGGAGACCGCCCCATGATCGCGGGAGAGGACGGCAGAGCAAAAACCATACGCCTGTATGAAGTGCGCCGGCCCCTGTATCTCGCGGCGGCCGATATTATCGTGAACGCGGATCTGCCGCCACAGAAGGTAGCGGAGGAAATTCTCCGGAAATGGCGGGAATACCGGAAGCGGAAAAACGAAAACGGCCCGATGGAAACAAAAGCGGATGTTTAGGAATAAGCTTTACAAGGCTGCTTTTTGCCCGGAAAAGGTGAAAAACAAAGAAAACCGCTGAAATAGCGGGGCTTTTTGCTCCCGCTTCTGAGCTGTAATGGATTTTTGCTTTACGTATAGCGAGAGGGAAGAAGCCTTTGGAAGGGCCGGAAAAACGGCCCGGAAGAATTCCCGCATGTTGCAGAACCAGGCTTGGCGGCATCCTTCCGCCGCCCGCAGCACCCGCTTTTGCGGAGCATCGTGCGGGCCTATATATAATAAGGTATCTTTCTGGTTTTCTGAGCAGTGCGTCTGCGGGTGAGTGCCTCTTCTCCCGGCTTTTTGCCGAAGAAGGGCGGGATAAGAAAAAGCTGCCGGAAAAGATGAAAAAAAGCTTGCATTCCATGGATGCTTATGGTATTATAATCGAGCGTGACTGCACAAGGTATGCGAAGAAGTGGAAGGTGGCCACCCTTTGAGGTGGGGAATTTCCACAGAGCATGTCCGATTTTAAACCGGGCGAAACAATATCTTAGGAACTAGACCAAACCGGCGGTATCACCGTGCAGGTGGTTTATCTAAGAAGAGTGATTAGCTTCCCGGGCTAAGCTGCGAGCCAGCTTGCGCCGGTTTTTAAATGGGCCGGCGCGAAACACCCGGGGCAGTAGTTAATAACTTCATTGCCCGCCAACCAATTTTCAAGGAGGCGACAAACCAATGGCAGTCAAAGAAAAAATCAGGATCCGTTTGAAGGGGTACGATCATCAGTTGGTAGACCAGTCGGCAGAGAAGATCGTGGAAACCGCAAAGCGTACGGGCGCCCGTGTTTCCGGCCCGATCCCGCTCCCAACCGAGAAGCAGGTGGTTACGATCCTCCGCGCTGTCCATAAGTATAAGGACAGCCGCGAGCAGTTCGAAATCCGTACCCACAAAAGGCTGATCGACATCATCAGGCCGACCAACAAAACCGTTGAATCCCTGATGGGTCTTGAGCTTCCAGCCGGTGTTGATATTGAAATCAAGCTTTAATCACCGGGCTTGGGTCAAGTTGGTGAAAACCAACCAATAACCGAAGGAGGAAAACAGAATGAAAAAAGGCTTAGTAGGCAAAAAGCTCGGCATGACCCAGCTTTTTGACCAGAAAGGCAAGGTAATCCCGGTAACGGTACTGGAGGTCGGCCCCTGCGCCGTATCCCAGGTAAAAACCGTTGAGAACGACGGCTACGCCGCTGTTCAGATCGGCTACGGCGACCAGAAGGCAACCAAGGTCAACAAGCCGATGAAGGGCCACTTTGCAAAGGGCGACGTTGCTCCGAAAAAACATCTCCGCGAATTCCGCTTCGAGGACTGCGGCTCCTTTCAAGTGGGCGATATCCTCAAGGCAGACGTCTTTGCCGAAGGCGACCGTGTAGACGTTACCGGCACAAGCAAAGGTAAGGGCACCGCGGGTGTTATCAAACGCTGGGGCTTCCAGCGCTTAAAGGAATCTCACGGTTCCGGCCCTGTGGCCCGTCATCCGGGCTCCATGGGCGCCTGCTCCACGCCGTCCCGCGTGTATAAGGGCAAGAAGCTCGCCGGCCATCTCGGCAGCGTGCGGGTCACCATCCAGAATCTCGACGTGGTCAAGGTTGACGCGGAAAACAACATCATCGCCATCAAGGGCGCCGTTCCCGGCCCCCGCGGCGGCATCGTTGTCATTGCGGACAGCATTAAAAACGCGTAAGGGAGGAGAGTTAAGTAATGCCAAACGTAGCAGTTATGGATATGGCGGGCAAGAAGGTTTCTGAAATCACCTTGTCTGACGCCGTATTCGGTATCGAACCCAACAAGGCAGTTATGCACATGGCGGTTGTGAATTACCTCGCAAACCAGCGCCAGGGCACACAGTCCACCCTCACACGTTCGGAGGTTTCCGGCGGCGGCCGCAAGCCGTGGAGGCAGAAGGGCACCGGCCATGCAAGGCAGGGTTCCACCCGCGCCCCGCAGTGGACGCACGGCGGCATCGCCCTGGGACCGAAGCCCAGAGACTACAGCTACACCTTGAACAAGAAGGTTAAGAGGCTGGCTCTGAAATCCGCTTTCTCCAGCAAGGTGCTCGATAACGACCTCATCGTTCTCGATGCCCTCACGCTGGAAGAGGTCAAAACCAAGAAGGTTGCGGAGGTCCTCAAAAACCTCGGCGCCGACCGGAAGGCGCTCATTGTGATTCCGGAAAAGGATGAGACCGTGATCAAAAGCGCACGCAACATTCCGGGCGTGAAGACCGCGCTCGTCAACACCGTGAACGTATACGATATCCTCAACGCCGACAAGCTCGTCGTTCTGAAGGACGTTGTTGCAAAGCTCGAGGAGGTGTACGCGTAATGAAATTCGCGCAGGACATTATCATTAAGCCGATCATCACCGAAAAGGCCATGCTCGGCGCTGCCGAAAAGAAATACACCTTCAAGGTTGCCGACGGCGCCAACAAGATCGAGATCGCCGAGGCCGTGGAACAGCTGTTCAAGGTGAAGGTGGCAAAGGTCAATACCGTGAGCGTTCGCGGTAAGTTCAAGCGCTCGGGCCGGAACGAGGGTTACACTCCCAGCTGGAAAAAGGCCATCGTTACGCTCGAAAAAGATTCCAAGCCCATCGAATTCTTCGAGGGTATGATGTAAAAGCCTGCCGATTTTGAGGCAGGGGCAATGTATGGGGCCATGAGCCATTCGGCCCCGCGAAGCCGATAAAAGGAGAGTGAAACCGAAATGGCTATTAAATTCTACAAACCGACTACCCCGGCACGCCGCGGCATGTCTGTTGTTGATTATTCCGGCTTATCCAAGGTTGCGCCGGAAAAAAGCCTGCTCGCACCGCTGAAGAAGAATTCCGGCCGTAACAGCTACGGCAGGATCACCGTCCGCCACCGCGGCGGCGGCAACCGCAGGAAGTACAGAATCATCGATTTCAAGAGAACCAAATTCGATGTCCCCGCAACCGTGCAGACCATCGAATACGATCCGAACCGTTCCGCGCACATCGCGCTCCTCCAGTATGAGGACGGCGAAAAGGCTTACATCCTCGCTCCGAACGGCCTGAAGGTCGGAGACATCGTTATTTCCGGACCGAATGCGGATATCAAGCCCGGCAACGCGCTTCCGCTTGCCAATATCCCCACCGGTACGTTCATCCACAACGTTGAGCTTTACCCGGGTAAGGGCGCGCAGCTCGCGCGCGCAGCCGGCAACATGGCTCAGCTGATGGCGAAGGAAGGCAACTTTGCCCTGCTCCGCCTTCCCTCCGGCGAACTGCGCAACATCCCCGTGAACTGCATGGCCACCATCGGCCAGGTGGGCAACCTCGAGCACGAGAACGTGTCCCTGAGCAAAGCGGGCCGTAAGCGCCACATGGGCTGGAGACCTACCGTCCGCGGTTCCGTTATGAACCCGTGCGACCATCCGCACGGCGGTGGTGAAGGCAAATCCCCGATCGGCCGTCCCGGCCCTGTTACTCCTTGGGGCAAGCCGACACTCGGTTACAAGACACGCGCCAAGCACAACCGCTCCGATAAGTATATCGTGAAGCGCCGCGGCGCCAAGTAGTAGCGAAAGGAGCATGTGAATTATGGGCAGAAGTGTTAAAAAGGGCCCCTATGTACAGCCGGTCCTGCTCAAGCGTGTTCAGGAAATGAACAAGGCGGGCGAAAAGAGAGTCCTCAAGACCTGGAGCAGAGCCTCCACGATTTTCCCCGATTTTGTCGGTCACACATTTGCGGTGCACGACGGCCGCAAGCATGTGCCTGTTTATGTTACAGAAGACATGGTCGGCCATAAGCTCGGCGAGTTTGCGCCTACCAGAACATTCAAAGGCCACGCCGGTTCGAAGCTCAGCAACAACGGTAAATAAGCGGCCGAAAGGAGAGTAAACCTATGGAAGCAAGGGCTACCCTGAAATATGCCCGCATCTCACCGAGAAAGGTGCAGGTTGTTTTGGATTTGATCCGTAATCAGCCCGCCGATAAAGCCATGGCAATACTCAAGCATACGCCCAAGGCTGCTTGTGAGTATCTCCAGAAGCTGCTGAAATCGGCTATGGCGAACGCGGAATTTAAAGAAATGGATGTTTCGAGGCTTTATGTAGCGGAATGCTATTCGAGCCAGGGCCCCACCCTCAAGCGTATCCGTCCGAGAGCACACGGCCGCGCTTACCGCATCGAAAAGAAAACATCCCACATGACCCTGGTGCTCAAGGAAATGGATTAAACGAGGAGGTATTGAAATGGGCCAGAAAGTAAATCCCCACGGTCTTCGCGTAGGCGTCATCAAGAATTGGGATTCCCGCTGGTTCGCCAAAGATCAAGACTTTGGTGATACCCTCGTTGAGGATTTCAAACTGCGCAAGACCCTGAAACAGCAGCTTTATGCCGCTGGTGTTCCCAAGATCGAAATCGAGCGCGACGCAAGCCGCGTGCGTATTCACATCCACTGTGCAAAGCCCGGCATGGTTATCGGCCGCGGCGGCACAGAAATCGAAAAGCTTCGCCTGCAGTGCGAAAAGATGCTCGGCAAGCCGGTTTCCATCAATATTGTTGAAGTGAAGCAGCCGGATGCCAACGCTCAGCTCGTTGCGGAAAACATCGCCGTGCAGCTCGAGAAGCGCATCTCCTTCCGCCGCGCTATGAAGCAGTGCATCGGACGTGCCATGCGCCTCGGCGTAAAGGGCATCAAGGTCAACGTTTCCGGCCGCCTCGGCGGCGCAGAAATCGCCCGTTCCGAGCATTACCACGAGGGAACTATCCCGCTGCAGACCCTTCGTGCGGACATCGACTACGGCTTTGCCGAAGCAAAAACCACCTACGGCCGCATCGGCGTTAAGGTTTGGATTTATAAAGGCGAGGTCCTTCAGGATGTGCGCAAGCCGAAAAAGGAAGGAGGCGCCCGCTAATGTTGTTACCGAAGCGCGTTAAATACCGCCGCGTGCACAGAGGCCGCTTAAAGGGCAAGGCTCTGCGCGGCAACAAAGTATCGCACGGCGAATACGGTCTCCAGTCCCTGGAGCCGGCGTGGATCACCTCCAACCAGATCGAGGCCGCGCGTATCGCCATGACCCGTTACATCAAACGTGGCGGTCAGGTATGGATCAAGATTTTCCCGGATAAGCCGATCACCGAAAAGCCCGCGGAAACCCGAATGGGTTCCGGTAAAGGCTCGCCCGAGTACTGGGTAGCGGTTGTAAAGCCGGGCAGAGTTATGTTTGAAATCGGCGGCGTAAGCGAAGAGGTTGCGCGCGAGGCCATGCGCCTTGCCGCAAACAAACTGCCGGTAAAGTGCAAATTCGTTGCCAGGGCAGATAAGGAAACGGGTGGTGAGCAATAATGAAAGCCAGTGAAGTTAGAGCAAAGACGGAAAACGAGCTGAACGAGGAACTGAAAAACCTCAAGGAAGAGCTCTTCAACCTGCGCTTCCAGAACGCCATAAACCAGCTCGATAACCCTATGCGGATCAAGGCTGTTAAGAAAGATATTGCCCGCGTGAAAACCATCCTGCGGGAACTTGAGCTTAAAAGCCAAGATGCGTGAGAAAGGGAGGTAAGGAAGAGTGAGCGAAAGAAACCTCAGAAAAACCCGAGTTGGTCTGGTGGTAAGCGATAAGATGGATAAAACCATCGTGGTTGCCATTCAGGATAATGTAAAGCATCCGCTTTATAAAAAGATCATCAAGAACACCGTGAAGCTGAAAGCGCACGACGAAAACAACGAGTGCGGCATCGGCGACCGTGTAATGGTGATGGAAACAAGACCCATTTCCAAAGATAAGAGATGGCGCTTGGTCGAGATTATTGAGAAGGCTAAATAAGCCCTTTTCGTTAAGGAGGAGAACACTGTGATACAGCAACAGAGTTACCTCAAGGTCGCCGACAATACCGGAGCAAAAGAATTAATGTGTATCCGCGTTTTGGGCGGTTCCGGCAGGAGGTATGCCAATATCGGTGATGTAGTCGTTGCTTCTGTGAAGAAGGCTGCACCCGGCGGCACTGTGAAAAAAG
Organism: uncultured Clostridia bacterium; assembly: GCA_958436475.1. Classification (GTDB taxonomy): domain Bacteria; phylum Bacillota; class Clostridia; order Oscillospirales; family Acutalibacteraceae; genus CAUBKG01. The sequence goes on along the minus strand of CAUBKG010000006.1, from coordinate 23,232 downwards.
GCGATGTTGTCAAGGCTGTGGTAGTTCGCACAGTCAAGGGCCTTCGCCGTGAAGACGGCAGCTACATCCGTTTCGACGAGAACGCTGCGGTCATCATCCGTGATGATAAGAACCCGAGAGGCACCCGTATATTCGGGCCGGTAGCGAGAGAGCTTCGTGAAAAGGATTACCTCAAGATCCTGTCGCTCGCTCCCGAAGTGCTTTGATGGAGGTGCGCACATTGAATAAAAAGGTACATGTAAAAACCGGCGATACCGTCATCGTACTGTCCGGCAAAAGTAAGGGCGCAAAGGGCAAGGTTCTTGCCGTTTCCCCGAACGAAGGCAAGGTCATCGTTGAGGGTGTGCAGATCGTATCCAAGCACGTAAAGCCCCGTAAAATGGGTGATCCCGGCGGCATTGTGAAGGCGGAGAGCGCCCTTTATGCATCGAAGGTCGCGCTTTATTGCTCCCGCTGCGGCAAGGGCGTGCGGGCTGGCTACAAGCTCCTGGAAGACGGCACGAAAGAGCGTGTCTGCAGGAAATGCGGCCAGGCACTTTAAGAGTAAGGAGGACATGACATGTCAAGACTTAAGGACACATACAAGGGCGAAGTTGCTCCGTCTTTAATGAAAAAGTTCGGCTACAAGAGCGTCATGCAAATCCCGAAGCTCGATAAAGTGATTATCAACGTAGGCTGCGGCGAGGCGCGCGACAACACGAAGGTTATCGACGCCATCATGAACGACTTGTCCCTGATCACCGGCCAGAAGCCGGTCACCTGTAAGGCGAAGAAATCCGTTGCAAACTTCAAGCTCCGCGAGGGCATGCCCATTGGCGTAAAAGTTACCCTCCGCGGGGAGAAGATGTACGAATTTGTAGACAGATTATTCAGCCTGGCGCTTCCGCGCGTCCGCGACTTCCGCGGAATCAACCCCAACTCGTTTGACGGCCGCGGGAACTATTCCATGGGCGTCAAGGAGCAGCTGATTTTCCCGGAAATCGACTATGATAAGATCGATAAGGTCCGCGGAATGGATATCTGCTTCGTAACCACCGCAAAAACTGACGAAGAAGCCCGTGAGCTCTTAACGCTGATGGGTGCTCCGTTCGCGAAGTAAGGAGGAATAATCTGTGGCTAAAACATCGATGAAAATTAAGCAGAAGAGAGACCCGAAGTTTTCCGCTCGTGCTTATAACAGATGTAAAATCTGCGGCAGGCCTCATGCCTATCTTCGCAAGTTCGGAATCTGCCGTATTTGCTTCCGGGAGCTTGCTTACAAGGGCGAAATCCCCGGAGTAAAGAAGGCCAGCTGGTAAACACAGCAAATTGCAAAGGAGGTTTATGGCATGCAAATCAGCGATACGATTGCCGATATGCTCACAAGAATCCGCAATGCGAATTCCGCGAAGCACGATTCGGTTGATATTCCTGCGTCGAACATGAAAAAGGCGATCGCCCAGATTCTGGTTGACGAAGGTTATGTGAAAAGCTTTCAGGTCATTGAAGACGGAAAGCAGGGTATCATTCGCGTGGCATTGAAATACGGCGCCAACAAATCTCAGGTAATCACCGGGTTGCGCAGAGTTTCAAAGCCAGGCTTACGCATCTACACGAACACGGAGGATATGCCGCGGGTAATGAAGGGCCTCGGCATCGCGATCCTCTCCACTCCGAAAGGTATTATGACCGACAGGCAGGCGCGCCGCGAGCATGTTGGCGGCGAAGTCCTCGCCTTCGTCTGGTAAGGAGGTGCATGGAATGTCACGTATAGGCCGCAAGCCCATTGAAATTCCTGCAGGTGTAGAGGTAAAGCTCAATGGAAACCACGTCTCCGTAAAGGGCCCGAAGGGCACCCTGGAGCAGGAAATTCATAAGGATATCAAAGTGGAGATGGAAGGCAACGTGATCAACGTTACCCGTCCGTCTGACGAAAAGGAGCACAGATCCCTTCATGGTCTGTCCCGCACCCTGATCGCCAACATGGTGGAGGGGGTTACCAACGGCTATTCCAAGGTGCTGGAAGTAAACGGCGTTGGTTACCGTGTTCAGAAGCAGGGCAAAAACCTTGTGATGAACCTGGGGTATTCGCATCAGGTGACCGTTCCGGAAATTCCGGGTATCACCATCGATGTGCCGGGCCCCAATAAGATTGTCATTTCCGGGCCAGATAAGCAGCTGGTAGGTCAGTTTGCCGCCGAAGTCCGCGAGAAGCGCCCGCCGGAACCCTATAAGGGCAAGGGCATCAAGTATGAGACTGAGGTCATCCGCCGCAAGGAAGGCAAGACCGGTAAGAAGAAATAAGATAGGAGAGTGAAATCACATGGTGAGCAAGAGAGACAGCAACAAAGACCGCCAGAAACGTCACCTCAGGGTCCGCGGCAAGATTTCCGGCACCGCCGAACGTCCGCGCCTGAATGTATTCCGCTCCCTTAGCAACATCTACGCTCAGATTATCGACGATACGAAGGGCGTAACTTTGGCTTCGGCTTCAACAGTGGAAAAAGACTTTGAAGGCGCCGGAGGAAATAAAGATGCTGCCCGTAAGGTGGGCAAGTTGATTGCAGAACGTGCCGCTGCCAAGGGCATTACCGAGGTCGTTTTCGACCGCGGCGGCTATATTTACCACGGCCGCATTCAGGAGCTGGCCGAAGGCGCCCGTGAGGGCGGCCTCAAGTTTTAATAGGGGGAGGGAATACTTTTGGCTCTGATAGATGCATCTACTTTGGATTTACAGGAACGCGTCGTTACCATCAACCGTGTATCCAAAACCGTAAAGGGCGGCCGAATCTTCAAGTTCGCAGCTCTGGTGGTTGTGGGGGACGGCAACGGGACCGTAGGCTTCGGCTTAGGCAAGGCGGGCGAAGTTCCGGACGCGATCCGCAAGGGTATCGAGGATGCTAAGAAAAACCTGATTAAGGTTTCGCTTAAAGGTACTACGATTCCTCACGAAGTCATCGGTGCGTTCGGCGCAGGCCGCGTGCTCATGAAGCCGGCGGCCGTTGGTACCGGCGTTATCGCCGGCGGCCCGGTCCGTGCGGTTCTCGAAATCGCCGGCATCAAGGATATCCGTACCAAGGCACTGCGTTCCAACAACCCGTGCAATGTTGTCCGCGCAACCATCGCCGGCCTCGCTTCTCTGCGTTCCGCTGAGGAAGTTGCCGCGATCCGCGGAAAATCCGTTCAGGAAATTTTATAATAGGGGGTATGCAACATGGCGAAGAATACACTGCAGATTAAGCTGGTAAGAAGCCTGATTGGCTGCAAGGATGCCCAGATTGCAACCGCCCAGTCACTTGGTCTTAAAAAAATTGGTGATGTTGTGACGCAGCCCGATAACGCGCAGACCAAGGGCAAGCTGAACAAGATCAGCCACCTCGTCGAGGTAAGCGAAGCGTAAGCAAGGAGGTGCGAACAAATGAAGTTACATGAGCTTTCTGCTGTGCCGGGCGCCCGCTCTGAAGTGAAGCGGATTGGCCGCGGTGCAGGTTCCGGTAACGGCAAGACCGCCGGCAAAGGCCACAAGGGCCAGAAGGCGAGAGCCGGCCGCGGCATGCGTCCCGGTTTCGAGGGTGGCCAGATGCCGCTCCAGAGACGTCTCCCGAAGATCGGTTTCCACAATATTTTCGGTACGTCTTACGCTGTTGTCAACGTATCCGATCTCGATCGGTTCGAAGCCGGTTCCGTGGTAGATACCGAGGCGCTGGTGAAATCCGGCCTGGTAAAAAATACGTTAGACGGCGTGAAGATCCTTGGAAACGGCGAAATCGCCAAGGCATTAACGGTAAAGGCCGCTGCTTTCTCTGCTTCCGCGAAGCAGAAGATCGAGGCTGCCGGGGGAAAGGCTGAGGTGGCGTAAAATGTTGGAGACATTGCGCAACGCCTTCAAGATCAAGGACCTTCGCAAAAAGATTTTCTACACTCTGTTTATCATTTTTATTTTCCGTTTGGGCTCCCGCATCCCGGTTCCGTTCCTGGATCCCTCCGCTCTGGCGCAGGGCCTTTCCATGGATGCGGAAAACACAGTTTTTTTCCTTCTGAATACCTTTTCCGGCGGTGCGTTCCAGTATGGAGCCATTTTCGCCATGTCGGTAACCCCGTACATTAACTCTTCCATCATCATGCAGCTCTTAACGGTTGCCATCCCGGCACTGGAAAGAATGCAGAAGGAGGGCGAAGAGGGAAGGAAAAAAATTGCGCAGATCACCCGTTATGTCACGGTAGTGCTCGGCCTTCTCCAGGGCCTCGCGTTCTACTTCTATCTGAAGTCTGCCGGCATCGTTTACAGCTACTCCGGCTTCGCGGCAGTTTTCGCCGCCGCGGTCATCATCCTTGCTTTTACCGCCGGTACCGCGCTGATGATGTGGCTGGGCGAGCAGATCAATGATAAGGGCATAGGGAACGGTATCTCCATCCTGCTCTTTGCAGGTATCCTTTCCAGAGGGCCTCAGGGCTTCCTCACGCTCTATTATCAGTTCTCGAACGGTATCAAGAATTCCGACTTCACGCAGGTGATCACCCCGATCGGAATCATCATCCTGTTCCTGCTCGTGACCGCGTTCATCGTGTTCATGACAGACGCCGAGCGCCGCATCCGCATCCAGTATGCGAAGAAGGTAGTCGGCCGCAAGATGTATGGCGGGCAGACCACCCACATGCCGATCAAGGTAAACATCGGCGGCGTTATCCCGATCATCTTCGCCAGCACGGTGCTGGCTCTGCCGAGTACGATTATCAGCTTTACACGGATGACGCAGGAGGCACACCCCTACTTATATCCGTTCCTCAACTTTTTCGCTATCAACTCGGTTCCGTACATCATCCTGTACATGCTCTTCATCTTCGGATTCAGCTATTTCTATGTGACGATCCAGTATAATCCGCTGGAAATGTCCAATAATCTCCGCAGGAACAATGGTGCGGTCCCCGGCATCCGTCCCGGTAAGCCGACGGCCGATTACATCAAAAAGATCCTGTCGAGAATCACCTTTATCGGCGCCATCTTCCTTACGGTAATCGCACTGCTCCCGATCATTGCGGGTCTCGTGTCCGGCACCAACGGAACAGGCATTACCATCGGCGGAACGTCCATGCTCATTATGGTCGGCGTTGCGCTTGAAACGGTGAAGGCGATCGAATCCCAGATGATGATGCGCCACTACAAGGGCTTCCTTGATTGATTCGGAGGGCACATATGAATTTGATTTTATTAGGTGCTCCCGGAGCAGGCAAAGGAACCCAGGCGGAGATTATCTGTGAAAAGCTCGGTATCCCCGCCATTTCCACCGGCAACATCATTCGTGAAGCGCTGAAAAACGGCACGGAGATGGGCAAGAAGGCCAAAGCCTATATGGATGAAGGCAAGCTTGTACCGGACGATGTTGTGATCGGTATCATTCAGGAGCGGCTCGCGCAGGACGACTGCAAGGCCGGCTTCATCCTCGATGGTTTCCCCCGCACGATCGCGCAGGCCGAGGCGCTCGACGCCATGGGCGTTGCGATCGACCGGGTGATCGATATCGATGTGGCGGACAATAGGATCATGCAGCGCCTTTCCGGCCGCCGCGTATGCGGGGCCTGCGGCGCTTCCTATCATATCGACCACAAGCCTCCCAAGGCGGAGGGCGTCTGCGATAAATGCGGCGCCGAACTCATCCAGCGCAGGGATGACCATCCCGACACCATCGCGGAACGCTTGAAGGTTTACCATGAGCAGACGGAGCCCCTCAAGGGCTACTATGCGAAAACCGGCAAGCTTCGTACCGTTGAGGGGCAGGAGAAGCTCGAGGAAACAACGGCTCTCACCCTCAAGGCTCTTGAGGAATAAGCATGATTGTGCTGAAGACAAGCCGTGAACTCTCCTTCATGCGGGAGGCTTGTGCCATATCGGCTGAGGCACTGAAGGCCGTAGGCGAGGCGGTCAGGCCCGGCGTTTCCACGCTGGAGCTTGACCGCATAGCCCGGGAATTCATTGAGAAGGCGGGTGCCACACCCAACTTCTTAGGCTACGGGGGCTTTCCTGCGACCGCATGCATTTCCATAAACAATGAAGTGATCCATGGCATACCCTCTGCAGACCGCATCGTTCAAGAAGGCGATATCGTAAGCGTCGACCTCGGTGCGAAGGTAAAGGGCTATAACGGCGACAATGCCGCCACTTTCGCGGCGGGCGAAATTTCTCCCGAAGCGAAGCGGCTGATCGACACGACCAGGGAAAGCCTCTATGAGGCGATCAAAATGGCGCGTCCCGGCGGCAGGCTCGGCGATATATCCTCTGCGGTGCAGCAGTATGTCGAGGCACGCGGTTACTCGGTGGTCCGCCAGTTTGTCGGTCACGGAGTAGGTGCGGACCTGCACGAAGACCCCAGTATCCCGAACTACGGCACGCCGGGACGCGGCGTGCGGTTGTTGCCTGGAATGACATTGGCCATTGAACCCATGGTAAATGTGGGGACGTACGCCGTCAAAACGCTGTCCAACGGCTGGACGGTCGTCACAGCGGACGGTAAGCTGTCGGCCCATTTTGAACACACGGTCGCCGTTACGGCAAACGGTCCGGTTATCCTGACCACCTGCTAGGAGGCGGCTATGGAATTTGAAAAAGGACGGGTCGTTTTTTCACGGTCCGGGCGAGACAAAGGGCGCTTTCTTGCCGTGCTTTCCGAAGCGGGCGGCTATTGCCTGCTGGTGGATGGCAAGGAGAGGCCCCTCGAACGGCCCAAGCGGAAAAACAAGATCCATATCAGCCGTACAAATTCGGTATTGAGTGAGCAGTCAATGGCAACAAATCGTGAGATTCGTAAAGCGCTCGCAGCATTTCAGGCGGGCGGCGAAGCATGAGGAGGTAATGAAATGTCCAAGCAGGATATGATCGAAGTGGAAGGCAAGGTCGTGGAAGCGCTGCCCAACGCGATTTTTCTCGTAGAGCTCCAGAACGGCCATCAGCTGCAGGCCCATCTTTCCGGTAAGCTTCGGATGAACTTCATCCGCATCCTTCCGGGGGATAAGGTCACGGTGGAAATGTCTCCCTATGATTTGAACCGGGGCCGGATCACGTGGCGTTCCAAATAAGCTTTTTGGCTTTGACAAGGAGGTATTCCAAATGAAGGTTAGACCTTCTGTAAAGAAGATTTGTGAAAAATGCAAGATAATCAAACGCAAGGGAAGAATCATGGTAATCTGTGAGAATCCCAAGCACAAGCAGCGCCAGGGATAATTTTGGCGCAAACCTATTAACGGAGGTGCTTTGAACACATGGCGCGTATAGCTGGTGTTGACCTGCCCAGAGAGAAGCGGGTCGAGATAGGCCTTACCTACATCTACGGCATCGGACTGAAATCCTCCCGCGATATCCTCGCGGCGACGGGCGTAAATCCGGACGTCCGGGTAAGAGATCTCACCGAAGAGGATGTTTCCAAGCTTCGTGAGTACATCGATAAACATTTCACGGTAGAAGGCGACCTTCGCCGTGACGTAGCATTTGACATCAAGCGGCTCATCGAAATCGGCTGCTACCGTGGCATCCGCCACCGCAGAGGGCTCCCGGTCCGCGGACAGCGCTCCAAGACCAACGCCCGTACCCGCAAGGGGCCGAAGAAGACGATCGCCAACAAGAAGAAGTAAGCATAGGAGGGGTGTTAAATGGCTGCAAAGAAAACGGTTGCAACAAGAAAACGCCGTGAGCGCAAGAATATTGAAAAAGGTGCCGCGCATATCCAGTCCACCTTCAACAATACCATCGTTACCATCACGGACGTTCAGGGCAATGCATTATCCTGGGCCAGCGCAGGCGAGTTAGGCTTCCGCGGCTCCAGAAAGTCCACTCCTTTTGCCGCTCAGACTGCCGCAGAGACAGCAGCAAAGGCGGCAATGGAGCACGGTTTGAAGACGGTTGAAGTCTATGTGAAGGGGCCGGGCTCCGGGCGTGAAGCCGCGATTCGCGCGCTTCAGTCGGCAGGTCTTGAAATCAATATGATCAAAGACGTTACCCCGATTCCCCACAATGGTTGCCGTCCGCCCAAAAGAAGACGCGTATAACCAATTACAGGAGGTGTAACTTAGATGGCAAGATATACCGCATCGGTTTGCAGATTATGCCGCCGAGAGGGCCAGAAGCTCTTTTTGAAGGGCGAGAGATGCTACACGGAGAAATGCTCCGTGGGCAGAAGGTCTTATGCGCCGGGCCAGCATGGCCAGGGCCGCAAGAAGACTTCCGAATACGGAATTCAGCTGCGCGCAAAACAGCGTGCCAGACGTTACTATGGTGTGCTGGAAGGCCAGTTCCACACCTATTTTGAAGAAGCGGAGCGCCGCCAGGGCGTAACGGGTGAAAACCTGCTCCGCATCCTCGAGAGCCGGCTCGATAATGTCGTTTACCGCCTTGGCTTCGCCAGCTCCCGCGCCCAGGCCCGCCAGCTGGTGGTGCATGGCCACTTCACCGTGAACGGCCGCAAGGTCGATATCCCCTCCTACCTCGTAAAGGCCGGAGACGTGGTCGCGGTAAAGGAAAAGAGCCGCGGTACCGAAAATATGAAGACGATCGTGGAAGCCAATTCCGCCCGTCCGGTTCCCCAGTGGCTGGATGTCAATCGTGAAACCCTCGAGGGCAAGGTCGTAAGCCTTCCCGCCCGTGAAGATATCGATGTTCCGGTTGAGGAACATCTTATCGTCGAGTTCTACTCCAAATAAGCCGTGTGCTTAAAAAAGAGTGGATTACACCTGAAAACTAAGGAGGGTTTTTAATGATTGAGATTGAAAAGCCCAGAATTGAAGTGGCCGAACTCACCGAAGACGGTTCCTATGGCAAGTTTGTTATTCAGCCGCTCGAACGCGGTTATGGAATCACGCTTGGTAACAGCCTGCGCAGGGTGCTGCTCGCATCCCTCCCGGGTGTTGCGGTAACTTCTATCAAGGTCGATGGCATCGTTCACGAATTCTCCACCATCCCCGGCGTAAAGGAAGATCTCACGGAGATCGTCCTGAACATCAAGGGGCTTACCGCCAAGCTTCATGGAGACGAACCCAAGATCGTTTACATCGAAGCGGAAGGCGAGGGCGAGGTAACCGCCGGCAGCATCAAGGCGGACTCCGAGGTGGAGATCCTGAACCCCGATATGCACATCGCCTCCCTTACTTCCGATGGTAAGCTCTATATGGAGCTTACGCTGGATAAAGGCCGCGGCTATGTGCCTGCGGAAAAGAACAAAAAACCCCAGTCGTCGATCGAAGTGATCCCGGTGGATTCCATTTACACCCCGGTTCTCAACGTGAACGTAACGGTGGAAGACACCCGCGTCGGCAACATGACCGATTTCAACAAGCTGACGCTCGAGGTATGGACGAACGGAACCATTTCTGCTAAGGAAGCCGTTTCGCTCGCAGCCAAGATCCTCACTGAACATCTCAACCTCTTCGTAGACCTTTCCCATGAGGGCAGCAGCGCTGAAATCATGGTGGAGAAGGACGATAAGGGCAAGGAGAAAGTCCTTGAGATGACCATTGAGGAGCTTGACCTTTCGGTACGCAGCTTCAATTGCCTGAAGCGCGCCGGGATCAACACGGTGGAAGATTTAATCAGCAAATCCGAAGAGGATATGATGAAGGTTCGCAACCTTGGCCGCAAATCTCTCGAAGAGGTTGTTTCCAAGCTCGAATCCTTAGGCTTCAGCCTCAGCCACGACGACGAATAATCAGCACGATTTCAACCTTATGGTAAAGGAGTGATTTTACATGCCCGGTACCAGAAAGCTCGGCAGATCTACAGATCACAGAACTGCCATGTTAAGGGCAATGGTAACCTTTCTTTTGGAGAAAGGCAGCATAGAGACCACTGTAACAAGGGCGAAGGAAGTTCGTGCCATGACCGAGAAGTACATTACTCTCGCGAAGAAGAACGACCTCCATTCCAAGCGCCAGGCGATGGCCTTCATCACGAAGGAAGACGTCGTCAAGAAGCTGTTTGATGAGATTGGTCCGAAATATGCCGACCGCAACGGCGGCTACACCCGCATTATGAAGACCGGCCCCCGCCGCGGAGATGCTGCGGAAATGGCCATCATCGAACTGGTCTGATCGAACCCCCTAAAACCTTAAAATCCCCCGCCCATAAGAGCGTTGTTTAAGAACCCCCGTAGGGGCGGCAACCGGCCGCCCCTTACAAAAGGGATCTTAATTTACCGCTCCTTTCGGCGGGGGATTCTTGCATCTGAAAAAGGTTTTATTTCGAAAAAACTATTTATTTGCTCTCAGTTTGTTTAAGAGGTCTTCCACCAGGCGGATGGATTCCTCCTTGGAAAGGGCCCAGCCGTATTCCTCGCAGCTATTGAACATTGCGAAAAACAGGCTGCCGAACGAGGGGGAACGGAACAGGCAATCGATGGAGCTGCTCAGGGTATCGGCATATGGGCGGGAAATATTCACACCCACATCCTTCCACCCATGGAATACCCAATGCGAATGGTCCGGCACAGTGCCGAAAGGCAGAATGAACACCTTCCAGAGGGGATCGTCCCCGCGGAGGAGCGAAAGGAAAAATTCCAGCTGAAGGCATACCTCATCGTTTGTGAGGGAAGGGAAGAAGGGCGGCAGATCAAAAACCCGCCCGGTCTCGGCAAATTCGGCGAGGCCATCCGCGGTAAGAATGGTGATGCACCGGCGGCTGCGGTGCGCATCGAAAATCCGCAGAAACTGGCTCGAAAGCGAAGCAATGAGCTGCTCTTCCGTGCGGCCCACGCGCTTGATTTCCAGCAGGCGGTAGAATTGATCCCACAGCGCTGCATTGCCCTTCAGCCGAGCATAATAACTCGCATAAACAGCCGGATGGATGTGGTTGAAAATAAAATCCCGTTTGAAAACAAAGGAATCATGCTGCTCATCCAAGCTGCTCGGCACGTTTTCAATGGAAACGGAGGCCTGAATGCCGGATTCGCAGTTTTTCCGGATCTGAAGAAACTTGTTCACAAGATGCTGATGAAAAAAAGACTCGCGGGAAGAAAACCCTTCGGAAAACGTGATGTTATCCGGCAGGATCAGAATATAGCGGGGATATGTCTTCCCATCGGGATAAACGGCCTGGTAGCTGAACACGATGGCGTTTTCCATCAGTGTGGGAAACCAGGCGCTTTGTTCCCCATAGTTTGAATGGTAATAAAACTGGTACCGGCAGCCGGACGACTGAAACAGCGGATAGAATTTCCGGATAAAGCAGATCTGATCTTCCAACTGGCCTTTTTGAAAATTGAGGATATGGTCAATGCTCATCGAAACATTTTCCGCAGCCATCAGCAGCTCGTGCAGGAACCGGAAGGCGCCGAGCATGGGCAGATCGTGGCAGCAATTGTTTATATAAATGCTGATATTCTTGCATTGGGGAGAAAGCGTGCCGGCGATATGCCTTGCAAAGGACTCCGGGGAATGGACTGTTTTCACGGAAGAAATGTCATCAAAAAAAACGACTTCCTCTTCCGTCGGCGCCGGGTTGGAATCGTCTTCATCCTTGAACCAGCTCATGACAAGCCGGTACATGCGGTCCATATCAAAAGCGCTCAGCGGGGGCGTATCGAAGGGAAGAGAGTAACCCCGGTAGAGGCGTTCGCGTTCATAATGGGTCAGCTGCAGCACATCCGAAATCCTCGAGGCAAGGGGAGGCGTCAGCTTTTGTGTGCCGCGAAGCACGCGGTAAAGGGTGGATTTACTCACACCGCAGGTTTGAGCAAACCACTCGAGCGTGTTGCCGCTTTCCTTGATTTTTTGATGAAGAAAGTTGCCGCCGTCGTTCAAGCAAAAGTCTCCTTTCCAAATATCGGGGCCTGTTGGAAACAGGGGATATGTTTGAATTTGATGATTTTTGATTAATCATTCCCATTTTAGCGAAAGACACAGACGAAGTCAATAAAAATGAGGGAAAATAAAACTTAAAATTGACGCGTAATGAAAAAATATGAACCCAAATGAATCAATTCATGAAATTCATTGACACGGTATGGTCGGTTTGCTATAATGATTGCGAAGAGAAACGTGATCAACCCTTTCTCGTTTCCTTCTTGCGACCTTTCTATTCCCATGAAAAGCGTAGGTTCGGAGGCTGTTCCTTTTCCGCAATTGCGTTGCCCCGCTTTTGTCGGACCCAGTTGTTACCTTTATAACCTTTTTCACAAAATCGTCTCCGATCCTGCGCCGCTCGAACAGCAAGGCCCGAAGCAAGTTTGCTTCGGGCGTCTTTTTATTTGTGGATTCCATGCTCGATGTTCCCGGAAGGAACATCCGGTTTGCAAGCCTTCTAAAAAACTCTCCCAAAAGGCCGTCGGTGTGAACCGGCGGCCTTTTTACCGATATGTGGGCGGCTTCACAAGGGCCCTATCCCGTTACCATTCCACACCGCGCCGCGCGGCAAGCCCGCGGTCGTATGGATGCTTTACCTTCTCGATCCGGCTCACATAATCGGCCGCGCCGATCAATGCGGGGGACGGGTCCCGGCCGGTCAGAACGATTTCACTGCGCCTGCCCGAAGTGCGGAGCAGCCGGAGCAGGTCCTGCTCCGCCACAAAACCGAGTGTTGCGGCCGGGATCACTTCATCCAGCACCACAAGGCCATAGGCGCCTGAACAGGCGGCTTCTTCCGCTTGTTTGAGCAGGGAAGAGTAAAAACCATGCGCTTCACGCCGGTCGTTTTCATCCATGGCAATGGTGAATTTCACATGTTCGAGACAGGGCGCGACCGTAACCCCGGGCAGGCTGCGGAGAATCACTGCCTCGCCGCTGGAGCCGTCCTTTAAAAACTGGGCGAACCAAACCCTCTGCCCGCACCCCGCCGCGCGGACGGCAAGGCCGCAGGCGGCGGTCGTTTTGCCTTTGCCGTCTCCGGTATAAATATGCACGCAGCCCTGTTCCATAGCCGAGCCTCCTCCTGAAAGCAAAAAGCCGCCGAAGCTAAGTTCCAAGCTCCGGCGGCGCGCTGTGTTATTTTCCCAGCAGCTTTAAAATTTTTTCCTTTGGGATCACGCCAACGGAACGGTTTTGTTCCTTTCCGCCTTCGAACAGGATCATGGTCGGAATGCTCATAACGCCGTAAGCGGTGGCGAGGTCTGGCACCTCGTCGATATTCACCTTGAAGAATTCCACCTGATCGTCCAGCTCGTCTGCCAGCTCTTCAAAGATGGGGGCCAGCATGCGGCAGGGGCCGCACCAGGGGGCCCAGAAATCCACGAGGACAGGCAGTTCAGAATCCAGAACCTTGGATTGGAAGGTTTGCGCAGTCAGTTCAGCAGCCATTGTTTATCACCTCAACGAAAGAATAATCATAGTATTTTCAAAGAGAGGCAGAATTATTACGCCTCGACCAGTTCATGTTCGCAGTATTCGCAGAGCATCCCGCGCTTGCTCCGGGCGAAATGCCGGGGAAGGTAGGTTTCCGTGCGGGTGATGCAGCGCGGGTTCCCGCAGCATGATTCCGAATTGGAAACGGGGCTGGGATCGATCAGCCGGCTGCCGTTTTCGAGCACACGCAGAATGAGCGCCATGCGCACATACATGCCGTATTCCGTCTGCTCAAAGTAGCAGGCACGCGGATCATCGTCCACCTCAACGGTGATTTCATCCACACGCGGCAGGGGATGGAGAATGCGAAGGTCGGTTCGAGCTTTTTTGAGCTTTTCGGTATCCAGAATATAGATGCCCTTCTGCTTCTGATAGGCCTCCTCCGAGGGAAAACGTTCCCGCTGGATGCGGGTCATATACAGCACGTCCAGCTCGCCGATGGCACTGGCAAGATCGTTTACCTGCTCGTATTCGCAGCCGGCCTCGTCGAGAATATCGGTGATATAATCCGGAACAGCCAGCTCGGGGGTCGAAATGAGAACAAAACGGTTGTTATCGTACCGGATGAGCATTTTGATAAGGGAATGCACTGTTCGGCTGTAGCGCAAGTCGCCGCACAGGCCGATGGTAAGCCCCGAAAGGGTCCCCTTGACGCCGGTCAGGGTGAACAGATCGGTGAGCGTCTGGGTGGGATGGAGATGTCCGCCGTCGCCCGCGTTGATAACCGGGCTGCGGGAAAACATGGAGGCGGCTTTGGCCGCGCCCTCATAGGGGTGGCGGATGGCGATAACGTCCGTATAATTGCTCACGACCCGGACGGTATCCTTCAGGCTTTCACCCTTGGCCACGGAGGAGTTTCCGGGATTGTCGAACCCGATGACCTGCCCGCCGAGCCGGAGCATAGCCGATTGAAAGGACATCTGCGTGCGGGTGGAGGGCTCGTAAAACAGCGTGGCCATAAGCTTGCCGTGGCAGCTGTCTGTATAATAATAAGGGTTTTTCTTAATTGCTTTTGCCATGGTGATAATTTCATCGATTTCGCTGAGCGGGAGCTGATCGAGGTCAATCACGTGACGGATCACAAAGCAACACCTCGCTTTTCTGCTGTTTCTATTTTAACCGCAGAATGGCAAAAACACAATCCTTAATTTGGAGAAGCAAGGGGAAAGCGGTCATTTTTGCGCACATGCGCGGCAAAAGCGGAAAAAACTTGATTTTATATAAGGAATACGTTATAATTCTCTTGCTGTTTTTTTATATGCCGGTGTGATGGAATTGGCAGACGTGCCGGACTCAAAATCCGGTCCTGGCAACAGGGTGCGGGTTCGACCCCCGCCACCGGCACCACGTCGGAGCAAGCTATGTATCGCTTGCTCCGATTTTTATGTAAAAAATCAGAGCGCACTCACGCCGCTGCTCCTCCTTTCCGCAAAAAGTCACGCTCGGCTTGCCTGCTCGGTTGTAAACGTCCTCGCAACGGCTCGCTGTCGCTACCAACTTTTTGCGGGTGCGCCTGCGGAGCTCGGTATCTTTTTTATACCCCGCAGACACGTGGGAGCAAGCTATGTATCGCTTGCTCCGATTTTTATGTAAAAAATCAGAGCGCACTCACGCCGCTGCTCCTCCTTTCCGCAAAAAGCCACGCTCGGCTTGCCTTTTCTATCGGTCCTTTACGTGTTCCGCCCTTTGCATCAGTACTGCTAAAAAATGATATCTTTACGAAAAATGGAATCCGCTCTGCTGGCGCCGGTGCCTTTTCCGCCAGCTGATAAATCCATATATGTCATTCACCAGGAACATGACAAAACAGAGGATCACCGAGAGATAAGAAATATCCTCCATAGCCGCCCAAACCCATAAAACGATTAAAACGACGTCGTTTGCGGCATAGGCGAGGGCAAAATAGGCGCTTCTCCGAAAGGTCAGATAAACGGCCAGAAAACTGGTGGCAACGGAAATGGTGCTCGGGATCAGATTTGCGGTATGAAACGCTTCCAGAATAAAATAAAAGGCAAAGGTGACGAAAGCGGTGAGGATGGTCATAAAAGCGATTTCCCTGCCGCCAAGGCGGTTAACTTTCACCTCAGACGCATTTCCATTATAAGGATTCCGCAGCCATGCAATGAAAGCAAATACAGCCATGGGGGCGGTCATGCCGAGGTAGGTTATCATTTCTCCGTAATAGGCAAAGGAAAAGGAGATGATACCATAGAAAATACTGAATATCACCATTAAAAACTGCCCGAAAGGATTCCCCTTCGCATTAAAAATGAGCGATGTCGCACCAATGATAGACGCAATAAGCGTCAGATAGCTTTCCCGGTCGAATATGCAAAACGAAACGGCGATCGTCAAAACCGAGGAAGACCACAGGATGATCTCACCCCTTGAAAAATAGCGGATGAGGGATTTGATTTTCTCCATAAAAAGACCTCCAAAAAATAAGCATCCGCATACACATCTTCAAAGACCTAACGATGTGTAAACGAATGCTTTCACATTTCCTACCCGGTGGCAGTTTATTATTTTGTTGGATGATACCATGAACGCGGAGCGTGAATGGTATCATTGCCCATTCCCGGCGGTTGCCGCCTTTTGGCGGCGAGCCGGTGAGGGCATCCGGTCAAGTATAATATTGGCGTAGTCAATATTATACCATGAACGCGGAGCGTGAATGGTATAATTGCCCAACCCGCCGCTTCGCGGCGTGGGGGCATGAGGCAGGTATAATAACCGCTTTGCGGTTATTATACCACAAAAGCAAACGCACAGCGTTTGTGAGCGGCTTTGCCGCGCGCGGCGCCGTAACACCGCCTTTTGATGGTAAAATGTTCACACAGGGAAAATCTTTGATTTTCGGGGGCGGCAACGCCGCCCCGGCGCGTTCCACCGCGCCGCCGTGGGGTTATTATATCATATCAAAATTATACTATCAACTGTTTTCGTAAAAAAATCAAGTGGAAAGGCTATGCACCCTGTTTGGATGCGAAAATAGGATAAACAGAGCTGTTCTGGATAGATTGTGCGCCTGAAACCGATGCAGCACATATGTAAATTATATATACTTTACGCATGAGAAACACCTGAAAAACGAGGCCTTCGCGCGAGTTCACACTTTTTTTCGGAATCGTTTCAAAAAAGGATTGACAAATGGGGGAAATGGGCATAATATATGAACAGATGCTCATATGATAGGATGTGATCGGATGAATACACCCGAAGCAGAACATGGCGAATACCTCTGCGTGCATGAAGATACGGTCAAGAAGGTAAAAGAAGACCTCCCGCCGGACGAAACCTTATATGACCTCGCGGAGCTGTTCAAGATATTCGGCGATACCACCAGGATCAAAATTTTATACGCGCTGTTTGAATCGGAGCTGTGCGTGGGTGATATGGCCCAGCTGCTCGGCCTTACGCAGACGGCGGCTTCCCACCAGCTGCGGGTGCTGAAAAACAGCAAGCTCGTGCGTTTCCGCCGGGAGGGGAAGATCATCTTCTATTCCCTGGCAGACGACCACGTGCGCCGCATTATCGGCCAGGGCATGGAGCATATCAGCGAATAAAAGCAATGGAGGGATATCACGATGAAAAAAACGTATCCGTTATCGGACCTGGATTGCGCGAACTGCGCGCAGAAAATGGAAGACGCCATCCGCAGGCTGGACGGCGTGCAGGATATATCCGTAAGCTTTTTCACACAAAAGCTCACCATCACCGCGGAAGACGCCCGCTTTCAAGAAATCATGAAGCAGGTGGTGAAAATCTGCCGCAGGATCGAGCCGGACTGTGAAATTCAAATGTAGCCTTCCCGGGAAGCAAAGAAAGGAGCAAGGGGTATGACCAGAAAACAGAAAATAACGCTCATCCGCATCCTTGCCGCCGCGGCCCTGCTCGCCGCCGCGATGCTCCTCCCGCTGGAGGGCCTGCCGAGGCTTGCCGCATTCCTCGTTCCCTATGCCGTTATCGGATGGGATGTGCTGTGGCGCGCCGTCCGCAATATCGCGCACGGCCAGGTGTTCGATGAAAACTTTTTAATGGCGATTGCAACCATCGGCGCGTTCTGCACGGGCGAATACCCGGAGGGCGCGGCGGTCATGCTGTTTTACCAGGTCGGCGAGCTGTTCCAGAGCTATGCCGTGGGGCGTTCCCGCAAATCCATCGCCTCGCTCATGGATATCCGGCCGGATTACGCGAACATCGAGCGCGGCGGCGAACTCGTCCGGATCGACCCGTCCGAAGCCGCAGTCGGCGATATCATTGTTGTAAAGCCGGGCGAACGCATTCCGCTGGACGGCGTGGTGCTCGAGGGCGTTTCGGCTGTGGATACCGCCGCGCTCACCGGCGAAGCCCTCCCGCGGGATGTTTCTCCCGGGGAAGACGTCATCAGCGGCTGTGTCAACCAGACCGGCCTTCTCCGCGTGCAGGTCACAAAAGCGTTCGGCGAATCCACCGTTTCGAAGATACTCGAGCTGGTTGAAAATTCCAGTAGCAAAAAGGCCAGGGCTGAAAATTTCATCACCCGCTTTGCGCGGTGGTACACCCCCGCGGTGGTCATCGCGGCGGCGCTGCTCGCCCTTCTGCCGCCCCTTTTCGTAGGCGGCTGGATGGAATGGCTCCACCGCGCGCTCATTTTTCTCGTAATTTCCTGCCCCTGCGCGCTCGTCATTTCCGTTCCGCTGAGCTTCTTCGGCGGTATCGGCGGTGCATCCAAATGCGGCGTCCTCGTAAAGGGCGGCAGCTATCTCGAAGTGCTGGCCCGCACGGAAACGGTGGTGTTCGATAAAACCGGCACGCTCACGAAGGGCGTGTTCAACGTGACCGCCATCCATCCGGACCGTATCCCCGAAGCGCGCCTTTTGGAGCTTGCGGCGCTGGCCGAAAGCTACTCCGACCATCCCATTTCGCGTTCCCTGCGGGAAAAATACGGCGCGGAGCTGGAGCTCGGCCGCGTGGCGGGTACCGAAGAACTTTCCGGGCGCGGGGTCCGCGCCGTGGTAGACGGGCTGACCGTCTGCGTGGGAAACAATAAGCTCATGGAGGAAATGGGCGTCAAGTGGCACCCCTGCCACCATACCGGCACCACGGTACATGTCGCGGTGGGCGGCGAATATGCCGGGCATATCGTGATATCTGATGAAGAAAAGCCAGATGCGCAGAAAGCCATTGCAGAACTGAGGCAGGCCGGCGTGCGCAGAACGGTTATGCTCACGGGAGACGCGAAGGCCGTGGGGGAAGGCGTGGCAGAGAAGCTGGGGCTGGATGAAGTGTATGCGGAGCTGCTTCCGGCCGATAAGGTCGCCCATGTGGAAAAGCTGCTCGAAGAGAAAAGCGAAAAGGGCGCGCTCGCCTTTGTGGGAGACGGTATCAACGACGCTCCCGTGCTCTCCCGGGCGGACGTCGGCATCGCCATGGGCGGCATGGGCTCCGATTCAGCCATTGAGGCGGCGGATATCGTGCTCATGGACGACTGCCCCTCCAAAATCCCGCTCGCCATCCGCATCGCCCGCCGCACGCTGCGCATCGTGCGCCAGAATATCGTGTTTGCGCTGGGGGTCAAGGCCGTTATTCTCCTGCTGGGGGCCCTCGGGCTCGCCGGCATGTGGGAGGCCGTGTTCGCAGACGTGGGCGTTTCGGTGATCGCCATCCTGAACGCCATGCGGGCTCTGCGCGTCCGCCAGGGATAAATTCATGGCTTTTTGACGCAAAAAGCAAAAAATATAAAAAAATTTTTCCTGCGGCCTTTTCTTCCGGGCTTTTTCCTAGTATGATATACTTTTAGGAAGTAAAGGAGAAAGAGGTCATAACAGTTATGCTGAAATTGGAGCATCTCGTCTGGGGGACCCCGGGCGGGGAAGAGATCATTAAGGATATGGACCTTACCATTGGAGACGGCAAGCTGATCGTGGTAACCGGCCCGAACGGCGGCGGAAAAACCACGCTCGCAAAGCTCATCGCCGGCATTGAAAATCCCGCCTGTGGCCGAATCGTGTTCGATGGCGAGGATATCACCGGCCTCGATATCACGGCCCGGGCCAAAAAGGGGATCGCCTATGCGTTCCAGCAGCCCGTCCGCTTCAAGGGCCTCGATGTGCGGGATATGCTCGAGCTCGCCTCGGGCGGCAGGCTCCGGGAAACCGACCTGTGCGGCCTGCTTGGAAAAGTCGGCCTCTGCGCCGAGGAATATATGGGGCGCGAGATGAACTCCGGTCTTTCGGGCGGGGAGATCAAACGCATCGAAATCGCCACCGTGCTGGCGCGCCATGCGAAGCTCTCCATTTTCGATGAACCGGAAGCGGGGATCGACCTGTGGAGCTTTGCACGCCTCGTGGAAACCTTCGAGGACCTGCGCCGTGAGGGAAGCGGCACGCTTTTAGTCATATCGCATCAGGAGCGCATCCTCTCCATTGCGGATGAGATCGTCGTGATTGCGGAGGGCCGGGTGCGCGAAGCAGGCCCGAGGGAGCAGATACTGCCCACGCTCTTAGCAGACGAAAAGGCGGTGCGCTGCCCGTATGGCAAGGAGGAGGCAACCGTATGAAGAAGATCACCGATGAACTGCTGCGCCTGATCTCCGATTACAAGGATGGTTTCAAGGGCGCGTTCAACATCCGGGAAGACGGCGAGTGCGCCGCCCGGCAGTCCACAGAAAACATCCGCATCGAAAGCCGGGAGGGAGCTCCGGGCCTTGTTATCCGGATTGCCCCGGGCACGAAAGGGGAAACGGTTTACATCCCCGCCTGCGTGACCCACGGGGACGTGGATGACCTCGTATACAACGATTTTTACGTGGGCGAAGGGGCGGACGTCACCATCGTCGCCGGCTGCGGCGTGCATACAGACAGCGACGAGGAAGCCCGGCACAACGGCATCCACCGCTTCGTTCTGGAAAAGGGCGCGCGGGTGCTCTACCAGGAAAAACATATCGGCACGGGAAACGGCGCGGGCGCAAAGCGCATCAACCCGGTAACAGACGCCGTGCTGGCGGAGGATTCCACCCTGGAGATGGATACCGTGCAGCTCCGCGGGGTAGACAGCACCCACCGAAAAACCACCGCCGTTTTGGCGGCGCGCGCGCGCATCCTTGTGCGCGAACGCCTTTTGACAGACGGCGCCGAAGCCGCCCGCACCGAATTCGAGGTAACGCTCGAGGGCGAGGATTCCGGAGCAGATTTGATTTCCCGTTCCGTGGCAAAGGGGCATTCCCACCAGGAGTTTTATTCCTGTATCAAGGGGCGGAACCGCTGCACCGGCCATTCCGAATGCGATGCGATCCTGGCCGAGCAGGGAACGGTAAACGCCTCTCCCGCGCTGGAAGCGTCCCATGTGGATGCGCAGCTCATCCACGAGGCGGCTATCGGCAAAATCGCGGGCGAGCAGCTCCTAAAGCTCCAAACCCTGGGGCTGACGCAGAGCGAAGCGGAGGAGCGCATCATCGCGGGCTTCTTAAAATAAGGCAGAAAAAACAGCAGGCCGGCTTTCCGGGCTTTTGCCCCGGAAGGCCGGCCTTTTTGCAGCCAAAGCCGGAACCTCCGGCCCCGGCTTTTCCTACGATCAGCCCATTTTTCGTTTGATGGCGTCAAAGCTCTCCTGGCTGATGACGTGCTCGATCCGGCAGGCGTCCTGCACGGCGGTTTTTTCATCCACTCCGAGGGAAACGAGCCAGTTGGAGATCCAGGTGTGGCGCTCATACATGGTTTCGGCGATTTTCCGCCCGCTTTCGGTGAGGGAAATGAATCCGTCTCCATCCATATGGATATAGCCGTGCTCCCGCAGGTTCTTCATGGCAACGCTGATGCTGGGCTTGGAATACTCGAGCTCGTTTGCAATATCGATGGAGCGCACGGCCCCCTTCTGCCGCTGCAGGATGAGGATGGTTTCGAGGTAGTTTTCCGCAGATTCCTGTATTTTCACAGCCGTTCTCTCCCGAAATTTTTTCTTTCCCGTACCCGAGGCGGGGGCATAAGGTTATAAAAATAGTATACCATACCGGCGACCCCGAATTCAACACCGCACCGCCCCTTTCTCCGCGTAAGGAGTGCCGGAGCGGCAAAGGCTTTTTTGGAATGAGAAAATTTTCCAAAAGAATTTACAATACGTTCATAAATGAAATATTGACAATTCGTAAGAACGGTGTAAAATTTAAATTAGCACTCGGATGGTAAGAGTGCTAAACGATGCGTTAAGCGTGGTGAGAAAGATGGAGCTTGACCGCAGAAAACGGCAAATCTTATACGCCGTCATCGATTTATACACCCGAACGGGAGAGCCGGTCGGCTCGAAGGCTTTGTGCGAGGCGCTGGATTTCCCCGTTTCCTCCGCAACGGTCCGCAAGGAAATGTCGGAGCTTTCGGAGATGGGGTATTTGGAGCAGCCGCACACCTCGGCGGGGCGCGTGCCCTCGGCACGCGGCTACCGGCTGTATCTCGACAGCATGCTCTGCTGCGATCCGCTGACGGAAGAGGAAAAAAAGAAATTGAACGAATACCTCCCGCGCATCGACGAGCCGGATAAAATGCTGGAAGCCGCGGGAAGGGCCCTCGTGGAGCTCACCGATTATGCGGTGCTCAGCACCACCCCGGAAGCGGGGCAGGATACCATCCGCCGGGTGGAGCTCATCCCCCTCGGCAGGCAGACCGCCATGCTGGTGCTTCAAACCTCGGGAGGCGTGGTCCGCACGCGGCTGTGCCGCGGCCCGCTGTATACGCCGGAGCTGTGCGAAGCCTTCAGCCGGTTTACGAGAGAGCATATCCGCGCCATCCCGCTTTCCAAGTTCACCCCTGCGGATGCGCAGACGCTCGCCGTTTCATCCGGCGGCTATGTGCTGCTTTTAGCGCCGCTCATTACCGCGCTGTGCGAGCTGTGCGGGGAAGCGGGCAAAACGCAGGTGCGCCTGGAAGGGGAAACCAAGCTCTTTGGGTATAAGGAATTCCTGGGGGAAAGAGCCGAGCAGATCTTCCACCTGCTTTCCGACCCGAAAACGCTCGGCGAGCTCATGCGCGCCAGCAGCGACGCCATCAGCATCCTGCTCGGCAGCGAAAGCCGCCACTCGGAGCTCGAAGGCACGAGCCTGCTCATCAGCACCTATGATGTGGGCAGGAGCCACGGGCATTTCGGTATTATCGGCCCGATCCGGATGGATTATCCAAAAATGATTCCAGCAATCAATTATTATACACAAAAACTGGGAAAGCTACTTTCGCAGATCATGGAACAAGAATAGGAGGTGCGTGTTTTGTCGGAGGAAACGAAGATTCCGGAAACGGAGGAGGCAAAGGAAGAAAAGACCGAAGCCGCCCCGGAGCCGGAGGAAAAGGAACCGAACGGCGAAGGAAAACGCGCGAAAAAGGAAAAGGCGGAAAAACGCCCGAAAAAGAACGAGGAGCTCGAAAAGCTCAAAAAGGAGGCGGCTGAATATAAAGACCAGCTTCTGCGCACCGCGGCGGAATACGATAATTACCGCAAGCGCACCCGCAAGGAGCTGGACGACCGCTACCGCGACGCCCGGATCGATTCGATCCAGAAGTTGCTTCCCGTGATCGATAATTTTGCCCGCGCGGTTTCGGCCGGGGAGGGCAGTGCGGAAGATCTGAAAAAGGGCATGGAAATGATTTACAAGCAGTTCCTTTCTCTTTTAGACAGCATGGGAGTAAAGGAAATCGGCAAGGTGGGGGAAACGTTCGACCCCTCTCTGCACAACGCCGTGATGCATGTGGACGATGAATCGCTCGGGGAAAATGTGATCGCGGAGGTGTTCCAGACCGGCTTCATGCTGGACGACCGCGTGGTGCGCCACGCCATGGTCAAGGTTGCAAACTGAGCGCCGCCGGAAAACAGGCGCGTCCGGTTTTTGATACATTATAATAACAATCATAATTTTGGAGGAATGCTTTATGGCTAAAACAATCGGTATAGATTTAGGTACCACCAACTCCTGCG